>JAJYAH010000027.1 GCA_021779635.1 Pseudomonadota bacterium
CCTTGGCAGATCGAGCCTTGGCAGATCGAGCCTTGGCAGATCGAGCCTTGGCAAATCTAGCCTTGGCAAATCTAGCCTTGGCAAATCTAGCCTTGGCAAATCTAGCCTTGGAGTGGGTGCCCTGTGGTTGGGGTGGCGTCAAGGCGCATCATTTGCTGCCCAGCCATTTGCGCGCCGCCGCCTCGGCCTTGGCGTGGTCCTCCGGACTGAGTTCCGAGAACGCTTCGTCGAGTATGGGGTCGCCCTTGCCGACGCCTTTCGCGATCAGGTGCCATTTGAGGCCCTCGATCTTGTCCATCGGGGCGCCCTTTCCGCTCAGCAGCACATACGCGAGACGGTTTTGTGCGATCGGACTGTTCTGGCGGGCGGCCTTGCGCAGCAGCGCCACCGCGGCGGGTTGGTTCTGCGGCGTGCCGGTGCCGTTATAGAGCGCGATGGCGTATTCGACTTCGGCGTCGACATTGTCGGCGAGCGATGCCGCCTGCAGCAGCCGGACCGCCTTTTCGAGGTCTTTCGGCACGCCGTTGCCTTCCTTGTAGAAGGTCGCGAGCGCGTATTGGGCTTCCGGGTTGCCGGCATCGGCGGCGATGCGCAGCAATTCGGCCGCGCGTTTGACGTCCTGCGGCAAGGTCTGGCCGTCAAGATAGAGCAGCGCCAGATTGTAGGCGGCCTTCGGTTCGCCGAGCTTGGCCGACGACGCCAGCAATTTGACGGCTTCCTCGCGGTTGACGGGACCGCCGCGGCCGGCGAGGCGAAGCATCGCCAGCGCGAACATGCCCTCGCGGTCGCCCCCGTCGGCGGCGCGCTGGTACCATTCCACGGCCTTCGCATCGTCGCGCTTGACACCCATCGCATTGGCATAGAGCTCGCCGAGCATCGTCATCGCCTTCGGATCGCCCCTCTCCTGCACGCGCTGGGTCGCAAGATCGAAGGCGGTCTTGTATTGCCCGCGCTGGTAGGCGCCGAATACCAGGTCGACATTGGGATCGTCGGGCACGGGGGCAGGGGTCACGGTCGCGGCCGGCGCAACCGGAGCGGCGGCCGGTTTGGCCGTGGCGGCGGACGCCGCGGGCCTGGTGATGGTGTGCGGCCTCACCCTCGGCTTGGTGATCGGCTTGCTCGCCGGCGGGGGTTGCGCGCCCGGAGGCGCCAGCGAAACTTGTGCCGCAGCAGTGCTTGCCGCCAGCAGCAGGCAACCTGCCAGGATCGAGAAGGTCGAAAGCGGGCGCGGGATCTTCATTTCCGACGCTATCCCAGTTCGGCTTTGGCTTTTCCGGAACTCGCGGCGTGCGCCTGCCGGATCGTCTGCTCGACCTCGACCAGGGCTGCCGCCGCGCCGCGCGGATCGGCCCAGATGAAATCGCCGACCAGAACGAAATCCGCGCCGGCTTCGGCAAATTCGTAAGCTTCCTCGCGCGATGCCGCAAAGCCGACGCAGGGCGGCTCAAACAGCTCGGCCCACCATTGCAGGCGTTCGGCGATCGCCTCGACCGATGGCCGCTGGCCGTTCGCATCGGGCTCGCCGAACAGCACATAATCCGCGCCGGCTTCGCCCGCGGCCATCGAATCGTGCCGGGTCGAGAGGCCGCCGACGCCAAGGATGCGGTCGGGTTTCAACGTCGGCCGCGCATCTTCCATGGCTGCTAAGCCGGTCAGATGGGCGCCGTCGGCGCCGGCACGGGCGACCAGTTCGACATGACCGTCGAGCAAAAGCGCCGCGCCAGAGTCCTGCACGGCCGGCGCCAGCGCCTTGACGCGCGAGATCATGGTGCGCTGGTCGGTCGGCTTGAGCCGCACCAGCACCGCCGCGACATCGACGCCGGCGAGCAGGCCCGGCAGGCTTGCCGTCAATACCGACGGATCGTCCACGACCGGCGTCGCCAGATAGAGACGCGGCACGGGGCGCGGCGGAGGTTTAGTGGCCATGATGTCGGCTTGATGCCCCCGGACTGCGGCCAAAAAAGGGGCAGGGCGATACCCGCGGCGGCATCGTCATGCGACTTTCGGATCGAGCTCGCCCTTGATATAGCGCTTCGCCATCTCGGCGGTGGTCAGCACTTTCTTGAACTTGCTGGCCTGGCCGGCGGTATTGAATTCCTGCAGCCGCTGTTTGCAAAGCCTGGTCATCGCTTCCATCGCCGGCTTGAGGTATTTGCGCGGATCGAACTCGGCCGGATCCTCGCGGAGCACCTTGCGGATCTGGCCGGTCATCGCCATCCGGTTGTCGGTGTCGATGTTGATCTTGCGAACGCCGTGCTTGATGCCGCGCTGGATCTCGGCGACCGGCACGCCCCAGGTCGGTTTCATCTTGCCGCCATTGGCGTTGATGATGTCCTGCAGGTCCTGCGGCACCGACGACGAACCATGCATCACCAGATGCGTATTGGGCAGCTTGCGGTGAATTTCCTCGATCACGTTCATGGCCAGGATGTCGCCGTCGGGCTTGCGCGTGAATTTGTAGGCGCCGTGCGAGGTGCCCATCGCGATCGCCAGCGCATCGACCTTGGTCTCCCTGACAAACTTGACCGCCTCGTCGGGATTGGTGAGCAACTGGTCGTGCGAGAGCTTGCCTTCGGCGCCGTGGCCGTCCTCCTTGTCGCCCATGCCGGTCTCGAGCGAACCCAGCACGCCGAGTTCACCCTCCACCGAAATGCCGCCGAGATGGGCCATGTCGGTGACGGTTTTGGTGACGCCGACATTGTAGTCCCAGTCGCCCGGCGTCTTGCCGTCGGTCTTCAGCGAGCCGTCCATCATGACCGAGGTGAAGCCGGCCTGGATCGCGGTCATGCAGGTCGCGGGTTCGTTGCCGTGATCGAGGTGCACGCAAATCGGAATCTGCGGATGGATCTCCGTGACCGCGTCCATCATGTGCCTCAGCATCACGTCGTTGGCGTAGGACCGCGCGCCGCGCGAGGCCTGGATGATCACCGGCGCGTCGAGGCTGGAGGCGGCGTCCATGATCGCGAGCGCCTGCTCCATGTTGTTGATGTTGAAGGCCGGCACGCCGTAGTCGTGTTCCGCCGCGTGGTCGAGCAATTGACGCAACGTGATACGAGCCATGTTATCTATTCTCCGCGTTGGGGTATCTAGCGTACCCGTAAAACCTCGACACCCGGCAATGGTTTGCCTTCCATCCATTCAAGAAACGCGCCGCCTGCGGTCGAAACATAGGTGAAATCGCCGGCAACGCCGGCCTGGTTCAGCGCTGCCACCGTGTCGCCGCCGCCGGCGACCGAGATCAGCTTTTTTGCCTTGGTTCGGCTCGCCGCATGTTTCGCCGCCACCATGGTGCCGCGATCGAACGGCGTCATCTCGAAGGCGCCGAGCGGGCCGTTCCAGACCAATGTCGCGGCGTCGTCGATCGCGGCATGAATGCGCGCGATTGATTGCGGGCCGACATCGAGGATCATGCCCTCGGGCGGGATCGCATCCAGGCCATAGGCATGGGACGGCGAATTGGCGGCGAAATGAAACGCCACCACGGCGTCGACCGGGAGGATGATGGCGCAATTGGCGGCGTTCGCCTTGTCGATGATCCGCAGCGCGGTCGCGGCGAGATCCTTCTCCGCCAGCGACTTGCCGATGCCGACGCCCTGCGCATGCAGGAAGGTGTTGGCCATGCCGCCGCCGATCACCAGCGCATCGACCTTGGTGACGAGGTTTTCCAGAAGGTCGATCTTGGTGGAGACCTTGGCGCCGCCGATGATCGCGATCACCGGCTTGGTCGGTGCTTCCAGCGCCTTGCCGAGCGCGTCGAGTTCGGCCTGCATGGTTCGTCCGGCATAGGCCGGCAGCTTGTGGCCGAGGCCCTCGGTCGACGCATGCGCGCGGTGCGCGGCCGAGAAGGCGTCGTTGACCCAGATATCGCCGAGCTTTGCCAGCTCGGCTGCGAAGGCCGGGTCGTTCTTTTCTTCCTCCTTGTGGAAGCGGGTATTTTCCAGGCACAGGATGTCGCCGTCCTTCATGCCGGCGACCGCCCTGGCCGCGACCTCGCCGACGCACTCATCGGCAAACGCCACCGGCTTCTTGATCACCTGCGCCAGCGCGGCGGCGACGGGCTTCAGCGAGTCCTTGGGATCTCGTCCCTTCGGCCGGCCGAAATGCGCGAGCAGGATCACCTTGCCGCCCTTGTCGGATATCTCGGTGATGGTCGGCGAAACGCGTTCGAGCCGGGTGGCGTCGGTGACGTGCCCGTTCTCCGTGGGTACGTTGAGGTCGACGCGCAGCAGCACGCGCTTGCCCTTTACGTCGACGTCATCGAGGGTGCGGAATGTTTTGGACATTTTTTACTCTTGTCCCGGGCGCGGCGCGAGCAGCGAAGCGGTGCGCTGCAGAACCGGGACCCATGTTACTGGTCACGGCGTGTATGGGTCCCGGTTCTGCGGAGCAGCGTAAGGGCGCTGCGCCGCGTCCGGGACACGAGACTTACAGCAGCTTCCCCATCGCCACGGCGGTGTCGGCCATGCGGTTGGAGAAACCCCATTCGTTGTCGTACCACGACATCACCCGCACCAGCGTGCCGTTCTGCACCTTGGTCTGGTCCATGTGGAAAGTGGAGGAATGGGAATCGTGGTTGAAGTCGATCGAGACATTGGGCGCGGTGGTGTAGCCGAGGATGCCCTTCATCTGCTGCTCGCTGGCGCGTTTCATCGCCTCATTGATTTCCTTCACCTCGGTCTTGCGCGAAGCTACGATCTTGAGATCGATCACCGAGACATTCGGGGTGGGAACGCGGATCGCGACGCCGTCGAGCTTGCCTTGCAGTTCCGGCAGCACCAGGCCGATCGCCTTGGCGGCACCCGTGGAGGTGGGGATCATCGACATCGCCGCGGCACGGCCGCGATAGAGATCGTGGTGCAGCGTATCCAGCGTCGGCTGGTCGCCGGTATAGGCGTGGATCGTGGTCATGAAGCCGGTCTCGATGCCGACGGTGTCGTTCAGCACCTTGGCCACCGGCGCCAGGCAATTGGTGGTGCAGGAGCCGTTTGAAACGACCAGATGATCCTTGGTCAGCTTGTCGTGATTGACCCCGTAGACGATCGTCATGTCGGCGCCGTCGGAAGGCGCCGACACCAGCACGCGCTTGGCGCCCGCGGTCAGATGCGCCGAGGCCTTGGCCTTGGCGCTGAAGATGCCGGTGCATTCCAGCGCGATATCGACGCCGAGGTCCTTCCACGGCAGTGTATTGGGATCGCGGTGCGCGGTGACCTTGATCTTGCCGTGGCCGAGGCTGATCGAATCGCCGTCCACCGTCACCGTCCCGGGAAAGCGGCCATGCACCGAATCGTAGCGCAACAGATGGGCGTTGGTTTCGACCGGGCCGAGATCGTTGATGGCGACGACTTCGATGTCGTTGCGCTTGGCTTCGTAAATGGCGCGCAAGACATTGCGGCCAATACGGCCAAATCCGTTGATCGCGACCCGGACTGCCATGACGTGGTTCTCCCTTAATAGCTGATGTCATCTCCGCGGGTGCGGCTTTCGCCATCCACGGAGGTGCTTGCTGCAGATCGCCCGGTTCGGCCGGGCGAGAACGGACCATATGACGGCTAGGTAACCCTTTTTTGGGGCAATCTCAACCGTCGCAGGCGCGCTAGACCCGCTTCAGGACGGCGTTGACCGTGGCCTCGGCGGTAATTCCGAAATGCTTGAAAAGGTCCTTGGCCGGCGCGCTGGCGCCGAATCCGTGCATGCCGATGAATTCGCCGTCGTGCCCGATCACGGCGTCCCAGCCGAACCGGACCGCGGCCTCGATCGCCACCTTGACCGGGGCGTCGCCGATGATGGCCTTCTGCCTTTCCGCCGGCTGCGCCAGCAGCAATTCCAGCGCGGGCACCGACACCACCCGCGACGCGATGCCGCGCCCGGCGAGTTGCTTCTGGGCGGCGACCGCGATCTCCACCTCGGAGCCGGAGGCGAACAACGACACCTTGGCCTCGCCCTGGGCGGCGACCAGCTCATAGGCGCCGTGGCGGCATGGATTTTCCGGCGGCGCCGAGGCGCGCAATTGCGGCAGGTTCTGGCGGGTCAGCACCAATACCGTCGGGCCGTCGATCCGGTTCAGCGCCAGCTCCCAGCACTCCGTCACCTCGATCGCATCGCAGGGGCGGAACACGCGCATGTTGGGAATGGCGCGCAGCGCTGCGAGATGCTCGACCGGCTGATGGGTCGGCCCGTCTTCGCCGAGCCCGATCGAATCGTGGGTCATCACATAGACCACGCCGGTGCCCATCAATGCGGCGAGCCGCATCGCAGGGCGGGCATAATCAGTGAAGCAAAGGAAGGTAGCGCCGTTGGGCGCAAAGCCGCCATGCAGGAAGATGCCGTTCATGGCCGCCGCCATGCCGTGCTCGCGGATGCCGTAATGGATGAAGCGGCCCTTCGGCGTCTTGGCCGAGAAGTTCACCGCGCTCTTCGCCTTGTTGTTGTTGGAGCCGGTGAGATCGGCGGAGCCGGCGAGGAATTCCATCGGCATCACGGTGGCGATCGCATCGATCACCGATTCCGACGATTTGCGGGTGGCGATGTTCTGCGGCGTTTCCAGCAGCGACTTGCGGTGCGCCTTGAGCGTTTTGGCCAGCACCGCCGGCCGCTCATGCCGCAGGCGGCGGTCGAACTCGGCGCGCTTGCGGTTCGACAGTGTCGCCATCCGCGCTTCCCATTCCTTGCGCGCACCGACGCCGCGGCTGCCCGCTTCGCGCCAGGCCTTCAGCACGTCGTCGGGCACCGAGAACGGCTCCAGCGAGATGCCGAGTTTTTCCTTGGCGCCCTTGAGCTCCTCGGCGCCGAGCGCCTCGCCATGGGCCTTGTTGGTGCCGGCCTTGGTCGGGGCGCCATAACCGATCGTGGTCTTGCAGGCGATCAGCGACGGCTTGTTGGACTTCTGCGCCCGCGTGATTGCGGCCGCGATCGCCGCCTGGTCCTGACCGTCGATCAGTTCGGCCTGCCAGCCGGCGGACTTGAAGCGCTTCACCTGATCGACCGAGTCGGCGAGCGAGGTCGGGCCGTCGATCGAAATGCCGTTGTCGTCATACAGCACGATCAGCTTGTGGAGCTTCCAGTGGCCGGCGAGCGCGATCGCTTCCTGCGAGACGCCTTCCATCAGGTCCCCGTCGGAGGCAAGCACATAGGTGTGGTGGTCGACGGCCTTCTTGCCGAACTCGGCGGCCAGCATCTTCTCGGCCAGCGCCATCCCGACCGAGGTGGCGATGCCCTGGCCAAGCGGGCCGGTGGTGGTCTCGATGCCCTTCGTGTGGAAATTCTCCGGATGCCCCGGCGTCAGCGATCCCAGCTGCCGGAAGTGCTTGATCTGGTCGAGCGTCATGTCCTTGTTGCCGGTGAGATAGAGCACCGCATACAGCAACATCGAGCCGTGGCCGGCCGACAAAACGAAACGGTCGCGGTCCGGCCAGTTCGGCTCGGCGGCGTCGAATTTCAGGAACTGCGTGAACAGCACGGTGGCGATGTCGGCCGCGCCCATCGGCAGGCCGGGATGGCCGGATTTGGCCTTCTCCACGGCATCCATGGCGAGCCCGCGGATCGCATTGGCCATACGGGAATGATCGACGCTCGTCATGATGAAAATCCGTCTGAAATGAGATGCTTGGTGGCGATCCGCCCCGTGGGCGAACGTCTGGGCACGAGCCTGGGAGGGAACCGGAAGTCAGGGGTGGATAGCATCTGTATTTCGCTGAGTCCAAGGCCGGCTACAGGGCCGGCCGCAAGGCCGTGTCCAAGGCCGTTTCAAGGGCCTGCTCCAGGGTTTAGGTCCGGGGATTGGTCCAGGCCGGTGCAACGCGCGGCAACGCCGAAAAGTTGCTTTGCAGTGCATAGCTCCGCAGCGGCGTTGCGCTGGCCTCGCTTGCCACGTAAATTTCAGCGCCTAAACACTTGCCGAGCCGCGAGTTTCCGGGGTACGCGGCCGGCTCAGATGAGGTCCGCGCTGTCCGCATGAACGATCGTCCTGCCAACGGTTCCGGCACCGCCGAGCCGGCCTCCGTCGATATCGACGCCGCGACGCGGCGGCTGATGGCGGCGCTCGACGCGCTGGAAAGCGCGGTGGAGCGGCGGCGCGAGGCCGATCGCGACGAGAACGAACTGGCGTCGCGGATTCAGGCGCTGGGCGCCGATCGGTCGCGGCTGGCCGACGAGCTCGACGGATCGCTGGTGAAATCGCGTCGGCTGGAGCGCGCCAATCGCGAGATCGCCGAACGGCTGGATGCGGCGATCGGCACCATCCGCTCCGTGCTCGATGCGGGAGAGACGTCATGAGCCATGTCAACGTCACCATCAACGGCCGGCAATACCGGATGGCCTGCGAGCCCGGCCAGGAGACGCGGCTGTTGCAACTGGCGGAGGGTTTCGAGGCGCGGATCGGCAACCTGCGCGGCAAGTTCGGCGAGATCGGCGACGCGCGCCTGACGGTGATGGCGGCGCTGACGGCGTGCGACGAATTGATCGACGCCGGTCATCGCATCCGCAGCCTTGAGGAGGAGCTCGATGCCTTGCGCGGCGTTCGCACCGCAGCCGCCGACCGCGCCCGGGCGACGCAGAACGCGGTCGCCAATGCGCTCAATTCCGCGGCCGACCGCATCGAGAAGACCACGCAGGTGCTGAACCGCACCATCGGCGGTGGCGTCGCGATCGGGTAGCGTTTCACTTACCCTCTCCTGGGGTTGGAAAGGGATCCGTGTGTCGTCATCAAAGCTATTGCCCGCCTTAGCGCTGGCGGTTTGCGGTCAGCGTGGTTACATTGGCGGTGCGAAGCTGTGTCGCGCGTCAGGAGCCATATATCCCCGGGGCCTTATCGATCCTTCCGGGAACTGTCCCTGGCCAGGTCCGTGGACTTGGTCACATGGTGCCCACCTACTTTCGTAGGGAACTCCGGGATCGAGCGCTCCAACGGCCATCGCGGCTTCGCACTCTTTTTAAACTCGATAATCGTCGTCATGGCCGGGCTTGTCCCGGCCATCCACGTCTTTAGCATGTGTACGAAAGAAAGACGTGGATGCCCGGCACAAGGCCGGGGATGACGGTGGTGGATGTCGAACGCCTTGAATTCCTCCGGCTCATCGAAAGCGAACCTCCGCGCCGCGGCGCTCGCGGCGCGCGACGCGTTGAGCGCCGAGCAGCGCACCGCCGCGGCACAGGCCATCGCCGCGCGCGGACTGCCGTTTGCCATCGCGCGCGGCGCGATTGTCTCCGGCTATTCGCCGATCCGCAGCGAGATCGATCCCGTGCCGCTGATGCAAGCGCTCGCGGGGCAGGGCGCGCGGCTGGCGCTGCCTGCGGTGATGGCGCGCGGCAAATCGCTGGCGTTTCGGGCATGGTCCGCCGGCGACCGGCTGATGCTGGGGCCGCTCGGCATTCTCGAGCCGTCGCCGGCGGCCGCCGAGCTGATCCCCGACATCATGCTGGTGCCGCTGGCCGCGTTCGATCGCGCCGGCCATCGCATCGGCTATGGCGCCGGCCATTACGACTACACGCTGGCGCATTTGCGGAAAGTGAAGCCGATCGCGGCCATCGGCCTTGCCTTCGCGGCGCAGGAAATCGAGGCCGTGCCGGCGTTGCCGCACGACGTGGCGCTGGATTATGTGCTAACGGAAACCGACGCATTCGATTTCCGGAGTTCATGATCTTGCGCATTCTTTTCGTCGGTGACGTGGTCGGCAGGTCCGGGCGCACCGTCCTGTCGGAGCATCTGCCCGGCTTCATCCGCGACTGGGCGCTCGATCTCGTCGTCGTCAACGGCGAGAACGCCGCCGGCGGCTTCGGCATCACCGAGGCGATCTACCAGGAATTCCTCGACATCGGCGCCGACGCGGTCACGCTCGGCAACCACGCCTGGGACCAGCGCGAGGCGCTGGTGTTCATCGAGCGCGCCCCGCGGCTGGTTCGCCCGGCGAATTTCCCAAAGGGCACGCCGGGCCGCGGCACCGCGCTGATCGACACCAGGAACGGCAAGCGGGCGCTGGTCGTCAACGCCATCGGCCGCGTCTTCATGACGCCGTTCGACGATCCGTTCGCGACCGTCAACCGCGAGCTCGAAGCCTGTCCGCTGCGGACGGCGGCGGACGCGATCGTGGTCGACTTTCATTGCGAGGCGACCAGCGAAAAGCAGGCGATCGGATTTTTCTGCGACGGCCGCGCCAGTCTCGTTGTCGGCACCCACACCCATGTGCCGACCGCCGACCACCAGATCCTGCCCGGCGGCACCGCCTACATGACCGATGCCGGCATGACCGGCGATTACGATTCGATCATCGGCATGCAGAAGGAAGAACCGCTGCGGCGGTTCACGACGGGGATTCCGTCGGGAAGGTTCGAGGCGGCGCATGGCATCGCCACGCTCTCAGGCGTCGCGGTCGAGACCGACGATGCGACGGGACTGGCGCTGTGCATCGCGCCGGTGCGGATCGGCGGCAGGCTGCAGCCGACGCTGCCGCCGTTTTGGGCGGGGTAGGGCATGATCCGGAAAAGCTGACACCGGTTTTCCTCGCGACAAACGCGAAGCGTTTGCGCGGAGATCATGCTCAAACAAAAATAGCCGGATCAAACCTTCAGGTCCCGCGCGATCGCCTTGCGTGTCGCTGCGCCGTAAGGCGGCTTGAAGCCTGCGAGCTTCGCCACGTCGATCTTCGGTTGCTTGTAGACGCTGCGCGCATGGCTGAACGTTTTGAAGCCATCCTGGCCGTGATAGCTGCCCATGCCCGATGGTCCGATCCCGCCAAACGGCAGGTCTTCCATGGCGACGTGGAAGACCACGTCATTGAGCGTCACGCCGCCGGATACCGTGCGATCCAGCACCTGACGCTGTTCCGTCTGGTCCGCGCCGAAATAATACAGGCCGAGCGGGCGATCGTGGCGATTCACATAGTCGATCGCCTCCTCGACGCCGCGATAGCGCATGATCGGCAGGATCGGGCCGAAGATCTCCTCCCGCATCACCGTCATGTCCTCCTTGACGTTGCGGAGCAGATAGAGCGGCATCTTCTGCCCGTTGGACGCAGCGAAATCCTCACCGGTCGGATTGACCTCGACCACGTCGGCGCCCTTGGCGCGGGCGTCGTCGAGATAGCCGTTGAGGCGCGTCACATGCCGCTCGTTCGCCACCGACGTATAATCGGGATTGGACAGCAGCGTCGGATAGAGCTTGGCCGCGGCCTGTTTGATATGCCCGACGATCGCGTCTTCCTGCTCCTCGGGCACCATCAGATAGTCCGGAGCGAGGCAGATCTGGCCCGCGTTCATCATCTTGCCGAGCGTGATCCGCTCGGCCGCCTGCGCGACGTTGGCGCTGCGCCCGACGATCGTCGGCGATTTTCCGCCAAGCTCCAGCGTTACGGGGGTGAGGCTGTCCGCAGCGGCATGCAGGATGTGACGTCCGATCGCCGTGGCGCCGGTGAAGATGAGATGATCGAAGGGCAGCGCGGAAAAGGCTTTACCGGTCTCGGGGCCGCCGGAGATGAAAACCAGTTCCTCGCGGGCGAAGTAACGCGGCGCAAGGTCCTCGAGCAATGCCGCGACGCGGGGGGTGTATTCGGAGGATTTCGCCATCACCCGGTTGCCCGCGGCGAACGCACCCGCGATCGGTCCCATCGTGAGCGAAATCGGAAAGTTCCACGGCGCGATCACGCCGACCACGCCTTTGGGTTGATATTCGACCCAGGCTTTTGCACCAAGCAGGCCGAGCGGAAAGTCGAGTTTGCGCTTCTCGTTCCGCGCCCAGCGATCGACGTGCTTGATCGCATGCTTGAAGGTACGGATCGGGCCGACGATGTCGGCCAACATCGACTGTTCGCGGCTGCGGTGTCCGAAATCGTCGGAGAGCGCCGCGCACAAGGCCTCGCTGTTGTCGACCAGCAAGGTTATCGCGCGTTGCATGCGATCCTTGCGCACGGCAAGGCCGACGGGCATCTCCGCCATGAATGCCGCGCGTTGCGCTTCCAGCAGCGCCCGCAAATCCCGAGCCGTGATCTCCGCCATCTCACGTCCCTCCCTCGACCGTTGTCTCATGGTGTCACGGATCGCGGGGAGGCGGAACACATATTCCGGCGTCAGGAGGAGTGTGCCGTTGGGTCGACCCGGATGATGCTGATCAGTGCGGCGATCCCGGTCAATCTGCCATACGGACAAGGGTGGCCTCAAAGGCCAGGCCCGGCGCCTGTTTAGCGGTCCCGGTGCACGATGCAGTCGTCGGCGCCGATGTGCCGGTCAGCGTCAAATCGAGGTTGTCGATGCCAAAAACGGACGGCGGCCCCGGCGTGTGCCGCCACGTCGTAACAACAGCCGAAAATCGATCGCCGTTTTGGAAGTATGTCCCGGTGTAGCCGAGCACGGCATCACCACCCGTGATCTTGCCGTCGTTAAGCACGATAACGCCCGTTCCCTCTCTCAGCGGGGTTCTGTACCAAGCCGAATAGCTGCCGTTTCGAAGCATGCATCACCTTAGAGCGCCGTGCGGATTTCCGCCCGACGCGGTATCATCTATAGGTTGCCGGATGGTTTACCGGCTCGCGGGTTTTGATTTGATCTCTAGCGATCTCGCGCCGGCTTGCGGCCTTCGCCCTTGTCATCGGACCCCGCCTGGCACGGACCCGTCGGGCTCAATCCGCCCTTTGGCTAATTTTTTGGATTAATTTTTCTTGGACTGATCTTTCTCCGCCTTATGCTTCTCGATGCTGTGCTTGACGAAGCCCACGACCAGCATCAGGCAGCCGCCCGCCGCGAGCCCGGTGAGGCCTTGCAGGACGGCATTGTCGGCGGCGCCGATCTCGTTCAGGCTGCCGCTGGCGGTCACCACGGTGACCGCAAGCTTTTGCAGGAAATAGCCGCTCAAGGCGCCCCCGACCGCGCCGACGATGGTGTGGCCGAGAAATCCGAAGCCGTGCTCCTGGGCGGCGCTCGCCGCAAAATGCGCGCCCAGCACACCCGTGACAATTTGAATCACAAGATTGGTTGTCGTCCAGATCATCCCGCGCCCCCTGGTTTGCGTAAGGATCCTGATCGATGCTGCCCGAATCGCTCAGTCCAGCATACTACCGCGGGCAGCATGCCGAACCGGGAGACGATGCGGCCCAAAGGCTCGGCTTTTCGTGATCACCGTTGCGGACCTGACAGGTTCAGGTCGCGCTCGGCGCGGAACACATTGCCGTAGAGGTTGGCGATCCACTGCCGCCCGCTGGAAGTGACATTGAGATAGCGGATCGCCGTCTGAATTTGCGGAGCGACGTTCTTCCAATAGAACTGCGGATACTTGTAGACCACGTCGGCGGGCGTATCGTAGCCGAGCGTCTTGTTCAAACCGATTTCTTCAAATTCGTAGAACAGCGCATTGGCCTTCTTCAGGTAGTTGGGATCACCGAGTTGACCGATCAGATCGGCAGCTCGCAGCAACAAACCCTCCTCTTCGATCAGGTCGTCGTTCGAGGACGACGCATACGGAAAGCGCGTATATTCGATCGCCCGCGCAATCCGGTCGGCGTCAATTTCATCGGCGCCGCCGAGGCGCTCGGCGACGAACAGCTTTGAGCGGTCGACATGATAGGGTGCGAGTGCCGCATCGGACGATCCTCGCGGCAGGCGAACCGTACGGCCGCTGAGATCCGCGACATAGGACTCGTGATCGTCACCCTGCAAAATTCCGCGCACATATCCGATGTCATGGGCCAGGCACGCCAGGATGAAATTCGCATAATCGCTTGCGGTCGTGGTCCGTGACATCTGGCGCCCCATCAGGATGTCGTGGCCGGCGAGGGTGACCAGCATGGAGTGCTCGATGTTGTGATACAGCGCGTCGCTGTTGCCGATGCAATCCAATGTCAGTCGGGCCGCGAAAGGAAGAACTTCGGCGAGGCGGGCATGTGACGAGCCAAACCGGCTTTTGGTTTCCGAAGTCAGGAACGATCCCAAAGCCTGCGCGACCAGTTCCGGAATTGTGATCATCTGAACACCCATCTGGCCGAGTGCCGTGGTGTGACAACAGTTCTTCGCAGCTCCGATGATAGCACATCGGTCCTGTCTGCGCCGGCAAATGTCATCTCATGACACCGATGACGGCGTGACGACTGCGTTGAACGATGACCGCGCTCGTCCTTCTGCCCGGCGCCGGCCCTGTCTTGCATTGCCTTGTCTTTTCCCCCACTATCTTGCGAACGATGACGCCGGCGCACATGCAAATTGGCCGCCGGACAAGATCATCGGCGTGATCAAAAGCATGAGGGAGCGCCACGATATGAGGAACGGCATCTTACGTCTGTTCGCCGTCGCCGCGGTCGCCATCGCACTGTCGGTATCCCAGGCGTCAGCGCAAAAGAAATATGACACCGGTGCAACCGATACCGAGATCAAGATCGGCCAGACGGTGCCGTTCAGCGGGCCGGCATCGGCCTATGCGGGTATCGGCAAGACCCAGGCCGCCTATCTCAGGATGATTAACGATCAAGGCGGCATCAACGGCCGCAAGCTCAACCTCATTCAGTATGACGACGCCTACAGTCCGCCGAAAGCGGTCGAGCAGGTGCGCAAACTGGTCGAAGGCGACGAGGTTCTGTTCACCTTCCAGATCATCGGCACGCCTTCCAACGCGGCCGTTCAGAAGTACCTCAACGCCAAGAAAGTGCCGCAGCTGCTGGCCGGCACCGGAGCGTCGCGTTTCTCGGATCCGCAAAACGCGCCCTGGCCGGATCTACGCGAAGTACATTCTGCAAAATCACCCCGATGCCAGGATCGGCATCCTCTACCAGAACGATGACCTCGGCCGCGACTACATTACCGGCCTGAAGGCCGGCCTGGGCGACAAGGCCGCGACCATGATCGTCGGCGAGGCGTCCTACGAGCTTTCGGATCCGACGATCGATTCGCAAATCGTCAAGCTGAAATCGCTCGGCGCCGACCTGCTCTATGATGCCTCGACGCCGAGATTCGCGGCGCAGGCGATCAAGAAGGTCGCCGACCTCGGCTGGAAGCCGGTGCACATCCTCGACATCAATGCGAGCCCGGTGTCGGCCACGCTGAAGCCCGCGGGTCTCGATATCTCAAAGGACATCATCAGCACGAATTACGGCAAGGACCCGGGCGACCCGCAATGGAAGGACGATCCCGGCCTGAAGGCCTATTTTGCCTTCATGGACAAATATTATCCGGAGGGCGACAAACTCAACACCGTCAACACCTATGGCTATTCGACCGCCGAATTGCTGGTGCAGATCCTGCGCCAGTGCGGCGACGATCTCACGCGTGAAAACATCATGCGGCAGGCGACCAGTCTGAAGAACTTCACCGCCAGCCTGGCGTTGCCCGGCATGACCATCAATACGTCGCCGACCGATTACCGCATCAACAAGCAGATGCAGATGATGAAGTTCAACGGCGAGCGCTGGGAATTGTTCGGTCCGATCATCGCCGATACCGGCCCGGCGGGCTAGAGCCGCGCACTGGGCATAATCCGCTCACATCGCGAATGAGGCTGGGGCCGTGGATCATCGGCAGACCGCGGTGTCCGATTAACCATTCATTAACGTGTTCATCAATCGCGGCTTTACCAATATCAGGATTACCTTGCCTTTTCAGGGATCGGCGTAAGCGTTGTTTAACAGAGCATCGGTCAGGGTTCCGTCGAATTATTCCGAGGCAGCGATTGCTCCAGGGATTTGTCGGACCATGCCAAACTTTCGATTTGTCAATTTTCTGACGGCGCACATCTTCCACCTGCTGCGGGACCGGAAGGGCAACGTCGCTGTCATGTTTGCGGTCATGATGGTACCTTGCATCTATTTGCTGGGCATGACGCTGGACTATACGCAAGCCGTCCGGAAGCGATCGCAGCTGAACGCAGCGCTCGACGCGGCCGTGATTGCCGCCGTCACGCCGAGCATGCTGTCGCAGAGCAACGCTGCCGCGACCGCCGCCGCAACCAATGTCTTCAACGCCACGGCAGCAGGTCTTCCCGGCCTTTCCGGCCAACCGACATTGAACATCACCGTCACAAACGTCGGTCTTGTCCGCACCGTGACCGCTTCCTACACGTCGGCCTCGACCAACAATTTCCCGATCCTGCTCGGCACCCCTGCATGGAATATCAACGGGACTTCGGCCGCGAGCGCTTCGGGCGCACCGAACATCAATTTCTACTTGTTGCTGGACGACTCGCCCTCGATGGCGATCGCCGGAACGCCGGCCGGCGTCTCGACGATGGTCAGTCACACGTCCTCCCAGGGCGGTTGCGCCTTCGCCTGTCATGAAACAAACCCGGCGGCGGACAATCTGGGAAATCCCGGAGGCGAGGATAATTACGCGCT
Organism: Pseudomonadota bacterium; assembly: GCA_021779635.1. Next base: position 16,299 of record JAJYAH010000027.1, read on the forward strand.
GGCGCGCAATCTCGGGGTCACCTTGCGTATCGACCTGCTGGCCCAGGCCGCCGCCAACCTGATGACCACCGCGCAGACGACGGAGAACGCCAATAACAACACCTACAAGGTGGCGATCTACACGTTCGACTACGGCTTTAACACGGTATTTGCGCCTTCCGGGCTGCCGTCAACGAACCTGTCGTCGGCCGCCGCCGCGGCTGCCGGCATTTCGGTCAAGACGGTCTATGACAATAGCTGCCTGACGTCGACGAATTGCAACCAGGACACCGATACCAACTTTTCATCCGCCATGCAGTCGCTCAACACCATCATGCCTGCTCCGGGCGCAGGCACCAGCAACGCCGGCGACACGCCGCAGGAAGTTGTGTTTCTTGTCACCGATGGGGTCGAGGACAAGGTCGTGTCGAGCACTTCGGCTTGCTCGCGGCCCACCGTGGGCATGGGTTCAGGGCAATACCGGTGCCAGCAGCCGATCGACACCACATGGTGCACCTCGGTCAAGAACCGTGGCATCCGTATCGCCGTGCTTTACACCGAGTACCTCCCGTTGCCGACCAACTCCTGGTACAATTCCTACGTGGCGCCATTCAATAGCCCCGGCCCGGCCACCGGCCAGATCGCGACCAACCTGCAGTCGTGTGCGTCCCAGGGTCTCTTCTATGATGTGCAATCCGGCGGCGACATCACCGCGGCATTGAATGCCCTGTTCCAGCTCGTGGTCGCGTCGGCCGCGCACCTGACACAGTAGGAAATTGGCATCGTGACCACCGCATCCGCAACTGGACCACGCCATCACCGCCGCCGCAGCGGGTTCCTGGCTGACGAGAATGCGGCGACCGCGGTGGAGTTCGGCCTGGTGGCCGCACCCTTTATCGCGCTGCTGGTTGCGATCATGCAGACCTTTCTGGTCATCTTTGCCCAGCAACTTCTGCAGACGGTCGTTACCCAATCAAGCCGGCTCATTTTAACCAATCAGGCTGCGAACATGACTCAAGCTCAGTTCGCAACGCAAGTCTGCAACCAAGTCAGGATCATTTTCGATTGCAACAGCCTGATGGTCGATGTCCAGACTTATGCCTCGTTCGCCGCGGGCAACACCTCGGCGCCCACCTTGAGTTTCAACGCGCAGGGGCAGGTCACCAATAGCTGGCAATTCAATCCAGGCGGTCCAAGCGACATCGTGATCGTCCGTGTGATGTATCAGTGGCCGGTATTCGGTGGGCCTCTCGGGTTTAACCTGTCCAACCTTTCGAATGGCAATCGCTTGATCATGGCCTCGGCCGCTTTCCAGAACGAGCCGTTATGACCGCAAGACCCGTAACAACGACTGTCCTGGCAAGCCTGCGCGATTTGTGCGGCGACCGCCGCGGCGTCGCCGCGGTCGAATTTGCCATCGTGCTGCCGTTCATGCTGGCGCTTTATGTCGGCGGCGTCGAACTCGGCGACGGCATGGCGATTCAGGTCAAGGTGACGGATACCGCGCATACCCTCGCTGATATAGCCACGCAGAACAAGAACATCAGCAATGCCACGATGCAGACGATCCTGAATGCGTCGCAGCAGATCATCGCTCCCTTTTCGCAGGCCAACGCCGTCGTCACCCTCTCGGAAATAAGCACCGACAGCAGCGGAGCCGCGACGATCACCTGGAGCGATTCGCTCAACGGCACGCCGCGGCCGGTTGGGCAGTCGGTGACGCTGCCGGCTTCGCTTGCCGGGCAGCCGAATATTTCGCTGATCCTCGGCGAAGTTTCCTACGCCTATACGCCCAATCTCGGTTACACGATCACCGGCACCGTCAATATTGCGGACAGCTATTTGCTGTTTCCGCGAAACTCGACGAACATTACACGCAGCGCCACCTGATCGTTCGCGGTCGTGGTCTCTGATGACCTGGCGACATCGGGCGTCGCGTACGTAGTACCTTGCGTTCGATTCGGACAACTGATGCGGCATGGAATACATGAGTGTCAGGTGCTTCTCAGCTGCATGGCGCACTGATCTGCCCAGCAGGCTGCTCGGTGAGGTGCCTGTCCAGCCCTTCGAGCAAACGATTCCTGTTCTCTTCAAACGGGCGCATCGCAGGGCATTCCAAAATATCAAAACTTGAAACCAGATCCCGAGAGGATTTTTCGGATGGAAATTCGGCATGCCGCTGCGGGAGCGTCGGAACCTTAGCTGCGAATGGCGATTAGTTGCCCATGCCAGGAGGTGGAAAATGGATAGTCTCAAGAAGAGAGTGTCTCCGGACCGCAGCAAGATCAACATGCACGAGCCTTGCGAGGTCAAGTATTGGACGAAGGAACTCGGCGTGAGCATGGAACGACTCCAACAGGTCGTCGACAAGGTCGGTAACGCGGCCGCGGCGGTTCGCAAGGAGTTGGCGACGTAAGTCACCATGTACCCGCGGGTGTTCCGGCGAGTTTCGGAGCCGGGACCGCGGGCTCGCCGGAACAAATTTCCGTCTTTCTGGTTTGTCGAATTCAAGCATAAGGATCAAGACTATGGGCATCTTCACCAAAGACATCAAAACCATGGAAGACCTTTTTCTGCATCAGCTGGAGGACATCTATTACGCGGAGCAACAGCTCACCAAGGCGATTCCGAAAATGGCGGACATTTCTACCAACGCTGATTTGAGGGCCGGGCTGAAATCCCACTTGATCGATACCCAAAATCAGATTGAACGCCTCGACAAGGTGTTCGGAAAACTTGGAAAGCAACCAAAGGGCACGGACTGCCCGGCAATCGACGGCCTGATCAGGGAAGCCGACGAAACGGCCGGCGAGATCCAGGACAAGGCGGTACTTGACGCCGCCATCGTCGCGAATTCCCAGGCCATCGAGCACTACGAAATGTCTCGCTACGGCACGCTTATCGCGTGGGCCGAGGAGCTGGGACACGACGATGTCGTTCGACTGTTGACGACAAACCTGAACGAAGAGAAGGCGGCTAACACCAAGCTCAACACCGTGGCGCTTCGCAAGGGCGTGAACAGGAAAGCATCCGCTGCGTAGCGCGGATGTAGCCCACGAAGCAGAAAAGGCCCCGACTGGTTCGGGGCCTTTTCGCTTCGTGATCGCTTCTTCCGATAGCGGGAACTGGTGATCTACTCGGCTGCCTTGTCGGGGATAACCGAGAAGTCTTTGGACTTCTGGCCGTCCCCGACTTCGCCGAATCCTTCGGCGACCATGCCGCGCTTGAGCAACTCGCGAATGGCCGCGGCCCTGCTCGGCATTCGCTTCGAGAAACGCCAGGTATCGACGATCCGAAGTTCCTCGTGCGTGAGCATGATCTGGAGCCGCTCGCCTCGGCTGAGTTCGCCCATCTTCCTCTCCGTGAATGCTCGCTCCTAGAACGCGAGAATCGCAAAATTAGTTCCTTACTGTTTTTACTCATTAACCTGCTCTTTGGGGTTTGGCGCCTAGAGCCACAAAGGCGGTCAATGCATCAGTAACGCCTTGAACTTACTATTGTTTTGTTGATTTAGGATTTCTCTTCGCGCACATTGTGTACTTGAAGGGACGCGCGAAATGTCAATCTTGATCGAAGACGATGTCGGGATGGCCGAGGCCGACCATCGGATTGCGAACAATCTGGCCAGCCTGAGCGGCGTTGTTCGCCTTCAGCGCAACGCGATTTCCAGGAGCAGCGACCAAACCTTCACGACGAAGCAGGTCTGCATGCTGCTCGACGATATCGGTGCGCGCATCGAGGTCACGGCGAAGCTGCACAAGTCGCTGGCGCTGACCGTGCACGGCAACGGCGTAAATCTTGGCGATTTGCTGCAGGAAATTTCCGAGATGATCGGAACGCTCGGCCCGGAAGGAAAGATGGACTTGACCTTCGATCATTCCTGCGATGGCTGCATCGACCCGCGCCACGCCCTTCATGCCGCGCTCATTGCCGCCGAGCTTCTGACCAACGCCTGCAAATACGCGCATCCGACGGGGCTGCCCGTGAAGGTCCATGTCCGCTGCGAGACAAACGGCGACGGCTCGTTCGTGGTGGAAGTGACTGACGACGGCGTCGGTTTCCCGGAGAGTTTCGATCCAGCCACGGATGGAGGCCTGGGCTTTCAACTGATGCGAGCTTTGGCGAACGGGCTTGGTGCCGAGCTTCAATTCGAACATAGCAGTCTTGGTGTCTGTGGCCGCCTCGTTAAGCCCAAAATATCGGGCATGTTGAATTAATGGAAAGCCGGAGGAGCAACAGCATGTCGTCATCCCGACTGTTGATCACTGCAATCGAACGCCCACGCTGTCCGCGATGCCAGCGGCGAATGAAACTGGAACGCGTGTCGCCGGGGCCGAGAGGTTTCGAACATAGATCGTTCGAGTGCTCCAAATGCGATCATGCCGAAACCCGGGCGGTACCGGACCCGATCAAGTCGAAAGCGGTCAGGTGGTTCGCAGGAGAGCTCAGGGCGCCGGAATAATCTCGCAGCTGTTCTGAATCTCCGGCCGGTTTGTCGCGAGGGCAATTCCCGGGGGTCCATTTTTAAGCCAACTCGCACCACCGATTGCCTGGCGGGCAAATCACGGACCCGCCTGTCTAGCCCTTCGCGCAAAAATATTCTGGTGTTCTTCAGACCCAAATCACTTCTATATCCATCGCCATCCCGTCCCGCTTGAGGGCGTATCGCGATCGTCACGGACGTTGGGTGC
>JAJYAH010000580.1 GCA_021779635.1 Pseudomonadota bacterium
CGAGCACGGTCATGTCGGCCATGCCGCCATGGCGATGGCGCTGGTCGAGATAGGCACGGAATACCGAATATTGCTCGGAGGTCGGCACCGCGCTGCGCTGTTCGCCTGTTATGTCGGCGTTGCGCGCGAGAATCTTCTTGAAATTGCGCGAGGGCCGGAATTCGTTGGCGATGACGCGAACCGAAACACAGGCGCGGCACTGGTCGCAGGCCGGGCGATAGGCGATCGACTGGCTGCGCCGGAAGCCGCCATGGGTAAGCAGGTCGTTGAGGTCGCCGGCCTTGTCGCCGACCAGATGCGTGAACACCTTGCGCTCGTGGCGGCCCGGCAGATACGGGCAGGGCGAGGGTGCGGTCAGGTAGAATTGCGGGGTATCACGCGAGTGCTGGGTCACGGGATATCGTCAGCCTCCGGAAGCGAAGCAGGAGCCAGCATCGCGCCGCGGAGGCTGACGGTCAATCGGTTTGCCCGGCTGCTCAAAATGGCCCGGATCAGAATGTACGCGCCGGTTGCGCAACTGGGGCGCGCACCGAATTGTTGATAACCACGGTTCCGAGAATGATATCGTGCAGCAGGCGCCGGCGGCTGTTGAACAGCCCGACCAGCAGAATCGCCGGCGACAGGAACGACACCGAAACCCAGAACACGACCGCGTGCATGGCGCCCAGCACGAAATAGCTCGGCGCGCCGTACCAGGTGCGCATTTCCAGATCCATCATCCGCATGCCGATGGTAGCCGAATGCGGCCCGCCCAGCGATGCGCCGTAATAGACCAGGGCCCAGATCACCGAGGCCGGCGATACCAGCCAGAACAGTGCCCAGCCCAATCCCAGCGTCACGATGCCGAACACCGCAATGAACACGACCGCCAGAATTACCGGAATCGAAAGCACCAGCAGGTCGATCAGGAACGCGAAAAACCGCCGCGTCAAAACGCCCCGAAACAATTCGGGCTCCAGCATGGGATCGAAAGCATGCGGCGGAACGCCGCCGTCGCTCCCCCAGGCGCCGCCCGTGTTACCCGAACCGCTATAAGACATGATCAGGCCCTCCGACTGTGCCATACCCGCGCAGGACATGGGAACCGGCCTTGGGCTTGCAAGGCCTCCTCGTCATTAACAAGCTGAAATATTCGGGCGATTCGGCGGTGTACCATGTCATTCCGGGGTGCGTCGAAGGCGCGAACCCGGAAGCTCGGGATTCCGGGTTCAGCCCTCCGGGCTGCTCCGGAATGACGACTGACCTCAGCTTTCGGCCTTCAGCTTCTCCGCTGCCTTGGCCGCGAAATAAGTCAGGATGCCGTCGGCGCCGGCGCGCTTGAATGCCAGCAGGCTTTCCATCATCGCCCGCTCGCCGTCGATCCAGCCATTGCCGGCGGCGGCAGCGATCATCGCGTATTCGCCGGACACCTGATAGACGAAGGTCGGCATCGCAAAGGTGTCCTTGACCCGCCGCACGATGTCGAGATAGGGCATCCCCGGCTTCACCATCACCATGTCGGCGCCCTCGGCGATGTCGAGTTCGACCTCGCGCAAGGCCTCGTCCGAATTGGCGCCGTCCATCTGGTAGGTGCGCTTGTCGCCGGTCAGCGTCTTCGCCGAGCCGATGGCGTCGCGGAACGGGCCGTAGAAGGCGGAAGCGTATTTCGCCGCATAGGACATGATCTGCACGTCGAGAAATCCCGACGCGTCGAGCGCCGCGCGGATGGCGCCGACGCGACCGTCCATCATGTCCGACGGCGCGATGATGTCGCAGCCGGCTTCGGCCTGCACCAGCGCCTGCCGCACCAGGACCGCGACCGTCTCGTCGTTGAGGATCCGGCCCTCCTCGATCAATCCGTCATGGCCGTGGCTGGTGAAGGGATCGAGCGCCACGTCGCAGAGCACGCCGAGGCCGGGAAATTCCTTCTTGATCGCGCGCACCGACTGGCACACCAGATTGTCGGGATTGAGCGCCTCCGAGCCCTGCTCGTCGCGCAGCGAGGGCTCGGTGTAGGGAAACAGCGCGATGCAGGGGATGTTCAGCTTCAACGCGCGCTCGGCGTCGCGCACCGCCTGATCGACGCTGATGCGATCCACGCCCGGCATCGAGGCGACGGCCGTGCGGGTATTGTGGCCATCGACCACGAACAGCGGCCAGATCAGGTCGTCCGTGGTGAGGACGTTTTCCCGCACCAGCCGGCGCGCCCATTCCGCCTTGCGATTGCGGCGCGGGCGAACCGCCAGATCGAGGGCGGGGGCGGCGAGGGTGGCACCAGGGGGTTTGCGCGGCGGTGCGTCGCGCATTTCGATCGGACGCCCGAATTTGATCGCCATGTGATGGTTTCTCCCAAGGGCCGCAGGCTGATTTTGAACTGTTCCAAGCCTAGCACTTTGCATCGCTGCCGTCACCGCGAAGCGCGGGCCGCCCGGCCCCGATTGATTTTGCCGGTCCGGCGGGTCATGACTTCCGTCATGACGACATTCTTCCGGCAAACGAGTACCGATTCGCATGTCTGAAACCCCATCGCGCGACCCGTCGCGGGACAATGCCATGTCGGTGGCGGCGATTTCGTCGGAGCGGACCGAATCCGACGACAATGCGTGGACCAGGCGGCTGGTGTTTTTCCTGCGCATCATGGCGGTCGTCTCGGTTGCCAAGGGCCTCTATCACTGGGCGCAGGTCACCGGCTTCGTCGGCGGCGAAGAAGACGCCTTCGAAAACCAGCCGATGGCCTGGCAAACCGCGACCGTGTATTTCGCGGTGATCGAACTCGTCGCCGCGGTGGGCCTGTGGCTGGCGACGCCGTGGGGTGCGGTGGTGTGGCTGACCACCGTTGTCTCGATGGCGGTGATCGAGTTGATGTTTCCGGGAATCTATGGCGGCAGCCTGACGGTGGTGGGGTTCGAAGCCGTGATGCTCGCGGCCTACCTTGCGCTGGCATGGATGGCGGCGCGGGAACGGCCGCCGTAGCGACCCGAAGCAACGACCAAAAAGTAGCGGCCCGAAACGTCCTTCTCTTTAAAAAATCCACGCGCAATCGACGCCTGTTGTGGCCGGCCGGCTCGATGATGTTGCCGTGCGCGGAAAAATTCGCATCAAATTTTCAGCAGTTTTCGCGGTAACTTTTCGGTCACCCTAACGCGGCGGTCACACCTGTTACGCAGGTGTTTCCAATTTGAACTGTCCTGTTTCCATATGCGACAGAACACGCAGACGAAGCGTGAACAAGGCGGTCTCACCGTCAATGAAAGGTTGCGAAAAGCCCTTTGTCTATGGGCTTAATCCGCGATTCACTGTCTTAAATTCATGATCTCTTTATTGTCTTATTTAAGCTGATCTTCAAACGGCCCCCTTAAGTTGAAGCTATCAGGCGGGACACAAGTTTCGTCGAATAAGTCGATAAAAACGACAACAACGACAACAGGGGAAGTGTCATGATGAAAGCCGTTGCAACGGCGGTTGAGACCGCTGAACGCTCTCCGGGCCAGGCTCCGGTGCAGCCGCTCTATCTCGAAGCATTGACTTTGGTGGAGCGGCTGCATCGCCGGCTGCTCGACGTCATCAAGGATGAATTCGATCGCCGCGGCCGCGCCGACATCAATTCGGTGCAGGCTCTCTTGCTTTATAATATCGGCGACAAGGAACTGACCGCGGGCGAACTGCGCACGCGCGGCTATTACCTCGGCTCCAACGTCTCCTACAATCTGAAGAAGCTGGTCGAACTCGGCTTCCTCGACCATCAGCGCTCGCGTGTCGATCGCCGCTCGGTCCGCATCCGCCTCACCGCGCAGGGCCAGGAAATCCGCCGCATCGTCGACGCGCTGTATCAGAAGCACGTCAAGACCGTGGAACAGGTCGGCGGCATCTCCAACGAGGAGTTCGCGACCCTGAACAAGTCGCTGCACCGGCTCGAGCGGTTCTGGACCGACCAGATCCTGTATCGGCTCTGAGATTCTGCGATTGCCACCAAGGCCAAGCCGGCATCTCAAAAGACCGGCAGCCACCCATCGAGAGCACATCCCCCAGGCGCACCCAGCGCGCATCGGTCCGGTTTTCCGGCCCGGTGCGTTTTGCTTTTGGCGCTGCAAAAAATGGCCTTGCGAGCTGGAACTTGTTCCCGGCGTGAGCTTTATCAGTCCACATCGGAGAACCCTAGTTGATGCTGGTCGAGCGCGGCCTAAGCTCAAGGGTGATGAACGTCTGATCCCTAGCTAAGAGGATTTCATGGAAGCCGCCATCGACCGCATCATGCAAACCTATGCGCTGCTGGTGAACAACAGCTCCGCTGCCGGGATCGAGGAGGCGCGCGCCAAGGTCACCGAGTACATCGGCAAGCTGTTCCAGGCCGGTGAAAAAGACCCGCATCGCCTCACGGTATGCGGGCTGACCTATTTGCGCGAGCTCGACGGCTCAACCAATCCGGTGAAGGCGGGGTTCACGGGGCTTTAGGACGAGGAAAGCGAATGGGCTGTCCCAGACGCGACAGCGAGGTCCGCTCTACCCCCCTGAACTGACTTCGTCAGGGGAACCGTTCTGTATGAAAGGCGCCGACCTGAGACATCGCGGTCGAGCTGAGGGTCCGTTGCAGATGGTGCTGTCAGGCCCTACTTGCCCTTGGGAAACAGCTTGTCGCGAACGTAACGCGAGGTCGGCGTCAGACGAATGCGGCGCGGTTTTCGCCATGTCGCCTTGTCGATCTCTTTCTTGTCCCCGATGGTGAGAGGACCGGACGCCTTTTTTGCGACGAATATCGCGTCGCTCATCTTGCGGCCCGACCGGCGGTCCTTGGCCTTGACTTCTTTCCAGAGCCTCAACCGTCCCAATTTGAGCTTAGGAAGCTCCTCTCGAATTTCCCGCAGCAAGCAATCTTTTTCCGTTTCGCGCCCACGCCTGCGGCCTCCCGGAAACATCCACCGCCGGTCACGCCGTCTTCTCACCAACAAAACGCGCCGGCGCTTTGCTGCAACTAGGTCAGCGTTTTCGTGGTTCGAATCATATCAGGCGGCCTCGGCGAGCTTGTAGGACCATGTGTGGATGACGGGGTGACGATTGACGTCGTCGAT
>JAJYAH010000581.1 GCA_021779635.1 Pseudomonadota bacterium
CCTGCAGCACTACGATGTTCTTGCTTGGCAACCATGGTTATTGGTCGCCGAGGCGGGCGCGGTGATCATTCTGGCTGGGATCATCTGTCAGATCGTGCAGCTTGTGGTGTCTATTCGCCACCGAGACCAGCTCCGCGACGCGACCGGCGATCCATGGAATGGCCGCACCTTGGAATGGGCTACCGCATCGCCGCCTCCAGCCTGGAATTTTGCGGTCCTGCCGCGCGTCGGCGAAATCGACGCCTTCTGGGCAAAAAAGCAACGCATGCGCGCGAAGCAAGAACAGTCGGTGCCGCGGCGCGAATACGAGCCGATCGAGGTGCCCAAGAATAATCCGACCGGTTTCGTGACCGCGTTTTTCGCAGTGATGACCGGCTTTGCCTTGATTTGGCACATCTGGTGGATGGCAGGCGCTGGATTGCTCGGCGCGGCGGCGACGTTGCTCACCTTCATGTTCCACCCGGACGAGGAAGTTGAGATCTCCGCAGAACAGGTCGCTCTGTTCGACCGGGCCCACCCGGTTGAGGTGTCGCTATGAGCATCGCAGCTGACGTTGACGACATCTATGACCGCGAAGCGGTGAACGCGAGCGAGGCGGGTCCCGCGCCCAAGCGAATCGTTGTCGGCTATGGTTTCTGGATCTTCCTGCTGAGTGACATCGTGATGTTCTCGGCACTGTTTGCAAGTTACGCCGTGCTCGCAAAAGCGACTGCGGGCGGTCCGACAGGTGCTCTGTTGTTCAATCAACGGAACGTCGCGATGGAGACCGCTTTTCTCCTGCTCTCCAGCTATAGCTGTGGGCTGATGTCCTTGGCCACCAATTCGCGGCGCTATTTCGGCACCTTCCTGGGCGCCGCGGTTACGTTCATCCTGGGAGCGGCATTTCTCTATCTTGAGCTTCGCGAATTCCACAGCATGGTTGCGATGGGAGCGACCCCCCAACGCAGCGCGTTTCTTTCCGCCTTCTTTACGCTGGTCGGTTGTCACGGGCTGCATGTGACGATCGGACTGATCTGGCTCGTTCTCATGATGGTTCAGCTTGCGATGTGGGGTTTCCGTCCCGTCGTAGAGCGCCGCATGCTGTGTTTCGCCCTGTTTTGGCATGCGCTCGACATCATCTGGGTCACGATATTCACGGTTGTCTATCTAATGGGAGTCCTTCGATGACGGAAACGAGTCTGGATGTTGCTCCGGGAGAACGGCCAAGGATCCCGGCCTCTGAGCAAGTCACTTCCTCTGGCTTCCTTGTCTACACGATCGGTTTGCTGCTGGCGCTGGTTCTGACGATCACGTCCTTCTGGGTTGCCAACACCTCGGCGCTCTGGACGCCCGGTGTGCCGGCTGGTCTCGCAGTTCTTGCGATCGCCCAGATGGGAGTGCACCTGGTGTTCTTCCTGCACATTACCACCGGACCGGACAACACCAACAATATCCTGGCGCTCGCGTTCGGCGTACTCATCGTATTGCTGGTCCTCGGAGGGTCGCTCGTGATCATGGCAAACTTGAACGAGAATATGATGACACATACCGAGCTGATGAGTTTGCATGTGCGGTCCTGACCGACGTTTGGGAAGTGGCTTTTCAAGATAACGATCTTCACATCGTCCTTGGAAATGCCTGCCTTCAGCAGCGCAGCATATTTGGCGATCGCGTAAGTCCTCACAGTCACCGCGATTGGATAGGAGTGCTTCAAACGGGCTGAACGCATCGGTATATCGAAGTCGAAATAAAGCGGTTGGTTGCTTCCGGCAATTGCGAGAGAGGAATTCGACATGAAAACAGCAAATCGGGTGAACGGTATAGAACCGGACGTATTGGTATCAACTCGATTGGGCGTCGGGTCGTGGACCATCCTTATCGTGCTTTTCCTGCTCCTGGCGGTCACCTTTGTGATTGTCTATCTGGGCTGGACACTGGGAAGTGGCGCCGACGTGCCAGCGTCAGGCTATGTCGCCATGGTGCTCGGCGTGATCGTTTCGCTGGCGGTCGGGTTTGGTCTCATGGCTCTAATATTTTACAGCAGCCGGAAAGGATATGACGAACAGCCGGTGCTGATTATCCCTGACAGAGACGGCATCGAATCAGGAGGCGTTTCCGGAACAAAAGAATGACCAACCTCCAAGGTGACGAGGGGGCCATGAACTCAGAAGTGCGCCTCCTGGCAGGAAAATGAGCATCTCCACTTCCTATGCGGTTTGTGACGACGACGGCGCCTTCCTGTCGAGGGCTGCGGTCGGATCCCGCGAGTTGCGTCTTTGCCTTGCGCTAATCGGGATTTCGGCTGTCGTCTTTGTCGCTTGCGTCCCCGACGTGCGCGAGCTTCTGCAGCCTTCGCCTGCTTTCGTCGCCGTATACAACGCCGTTTCGACACTTAACGATTTCACGACCGCCATCATTCTCGTTGGCCAGTTCAACATCCTGCGCTCACGTGCATTGCTGCTGTTGGCAAGCGGATATCTGTTTGCGTCGCTGATCAGCGTCATTCAGCTTTTGACGTTTCCTGGCATGTTCGCAGCTGCCGGCCTGCTCGGAGCGGGACCTCAGACAGCGTTATGGCTCTGTGTGTTCTGGCACGGAGGCTTTCCGCTCGTCGTAATCGTTTACGCGCTGTTTCATGACGGTAGCCGCGAGATTGTAACACCGCCGCGCATCGCGATTGCGTCGGCCGCGACCGCAGTCATCGGCGCCGTGCTCGCATGCTGGTTCGCTGCGACCTGGGGCGCCGAGAATGCGCGCGTGCTGCCAGCGCTCCTGGATGGAACTGGCTTTACGCCTTGGCAAAGGGTCGTCAATCTAACCGACATCATCCTGGTTCTGGGGGCGTTTGTCTTGCTGTCGGCGCGCCCTCGCCAGGGGCTACTGAATTTATGGCTTATGGTCGTGATGAGCTACTGGTTCTGCGCCATAACGCTGAGTTCGTACTTAAACGCCAATCGCTATGATCTGGGTTTTTATGCGGGACGAATCTATGGCGCATTGGCGGCGAGTTTCGTGCTCGCGGCGCTGGTGCTGGAAAACTCGCGCCTGTATCGCCGTCTCGCCATCGCCGCAAGCCGCTTGAAGGAACGCGCCACGGAGCTGTTGCGGGCGAACGAAACGCTGCAGAGCGAGATTGCCTACCGCAAGCGGGCCGAAGAAGGGCTGCGCCAGGCGCAGGCGGAGCTGGCACGCGTCAGCCGGATGAGCGCCATGGCAGAGCTGACTTCCTCTCTGGCGCATGAAGTGAACCATCCGATTGGTGCAATGATGATAAATGCCGAGACCTGCTTGCGCTGGCTTTCCCATGAGGTCCCAAATGTCGAGAGGGCTCGCACGATCGCCGGCATGATTGTAAAGGACGGAACGCGCGCTTCAGAGACGGTCACCCGCATGCAGCAGCTCTTCGATAAGGGGGCTCCGCTGCGCGAGTCGGTCGACGTAAACGATGTTATTCGAGAGATGAGCTTTCTCTTGCGCGGCGAGGCTGCGCGATATGCCGTGTCGATCCGCACAGAGCTGACGGAAAATCTTTCTCAGGTTGCGGGAGATCGCGTGCAATTGAAGCAGGTTCTGATGAACCTCATGATCAACGGCATCGAGGCAATGAGCGACGGGGACGGGACACGGGAGCTCACCATAAAGTCGCAGCGAGCGGAAAATGGACAAATCACGGTGTCCGTCAGGGATACCGGCGTCGGACTGCCGCCGCTGCCGGTGAATCAAATTTTCGATACGTTCTTTACCACGAAACCTCATTCCATAGGCATAGGTCTGTCGATAAGCCGCTCCAACATCGAAGAGCATGGGGGCCACTTGTCGGCCGCCAACAATTCGTCGGGCGGTGCAAATTTTCACCTCACTCTTCCGATCGAAGGCGATCCACACCAGTGACGGTACATCATGAGCACGGCTCTCGCGCGTGAGAGTCTCTAAACCGTGCCACGGTTGCAGCAGCTCCCGCGTGCGTTGTGCTGGATCAGCCGCTGCAGTTTCGTAATCTCGCATGAAGTCCCCGGTTCTTTTCATGGTACAGGCAATTGGCTTAGTATGCGTACGATTAAGCGGGGCCGGATGGGAGGAAACGAATGACGGGCGAGAGGAGTGCGCCCACCCAAGAGACAATTTCATTTGGCCCGTTTAGGTTGATACCAGCCAGGAGGCTCCTCGAAAAATCGGGTACGCCGCTTCAGTTGAGTGCGCGCGCCCTGGATATTCTCATCGTTCTGGTGGAGCACGCAGGTCGAACCGTCACCAAGAAGGATTTGATCGCGCGGGTCTGGCAGGGTGTTGCGGTTGAGGAGGGTACCCTCAGATTTCACGTGGCGGGCCTGCGCAAAGCGCTTGGCGACGGAGAAAGTGGCGCCCGGTATGTCACGACCCTGGCCGGACGAGGCTAGTGTTTTGTGACGCCGGTTTCCCGGCTGAGCGCCGCGAGCCGACCCGTTGATGACGGTTCGATTTCAAAGAAGGGCCCGGCGTTTCCGCCTCGCTTAGGCCGAATGATCGGCCGAGAGGTAGCGGTCGACGCGATTTCAACCCAATTGGTGGCGGGGCGCTTTGTGACCATCGTCGGTGCGGGGGGAATCGGAAAGACGACCGTGGCGGTATCGGTCGGACGCCGACTATTCGAGGAATTCGGCGATCTGGTTTACTTCATCGATTTGGGATCGCTTAAGGATCCGCTTCTGGTCGCCAGCGCGACCGGGTCGGCTCTCGGTCTTGCGATCAATGAACCTGATCCTGTCGCGAGTCTCATTGCGGCTGTGCGGCATCGGCGAATATTGCTGGTCTTCGACAGCTGCGAACATGTGATCGAAACGGCGGCTGCATTGGCGGAACGCATTTTTAATGAGACATCGCAGGTTCATATCCTGGCGACAAGCCGGGAGCCGTTACGTATCGAGGGCGAGCGAGTTCATCGATTGGCCCCGCTCGAATGCCCGTCTGAGGGCGCCCATCTGACCGCCGAAGAGGCATTGGCCTTTCCGGCGGTACGGCTTTTCATCGAACGCGCGACCGCCAACCAGTCTCGATTTGCGTTCGGCGATGCGGATGCGCCAGTC
>JAJYAH010000582.1 GCA_021779635.1 Pseudomonadota bacterium
TGATGTCGGCGCCGCTCGGCGGTCTCGGCCAGCCGCCCCGCGCCGCGCCGGTCGCCCGCCTGCCGATCGAGGGCGCCGACGGCACGCATTTCATCGCTACCGCCGATGTGCGCAGCGTCCGGGCCGACGCTCATTATACCAGGGTGCATGACGGCACCCGCGAGCGGATGTGCCCGTGGTCGATCTCGGAGGCCGAAGCCCAGCTCGATCCCGGCCTGTTCGTCCGGGTGCACCGCAGCCATATCGTGGCGATCCCGCATGTCAGTTTCGTGCGCAAGGAGGGCGACGGCGCGGTGATCGAGCTCGACGGCCCGTCGCCGCATCGCGTTCCCGTGAGCCGCGCCAAGATCGCCGAGGTCAAGGCGCGGCTCGGGCTCGCCAGGCGCCACGCCTGACCATACCGCTCTGAATCGAATCCGCGACGGCGCGAACCGATTCACCCCTCTCCGCAAACTGGGCGAGAGAGATCGTCAGCGCCCTTCACGCGATTAGGTCGACAAGACTGACGCATTTCGTGCGCGGAACTCGGCAACTCGTGCGAATTTCGCGACCTTGTGCCCCCGTGATTGCGCGCCAGAACGCGCAGAGAGAGCGTGCCCTCCAGCGTCCGCGCGCCCCGTTAAGGCAGCCCGAGAGGACGAATGGAGGAGACGATGATTCCTGGCTCATTCAGCTATCACCGGCCCGCGACCGTGGCCGATGCGGTCAAATTACTGTCGACGCTGGGCGAGGAGGCCCGTCCGCTGGCCGGCGGTCACAGCCTGGTCCCGATGATGAAGCTTCGGCTCGCCACCCCCGAACATCTGGTCGATCTGCATGGCATCGCCGGGTTGAAGGGCATCCGCCGCGAGGCCAACCGCATCGTGATCGGCGCCATGACCACCCAGCACGAACTGCTGGCCTCGGACGAGATCGCAAAATCGCTGCCGATCCTGCACGAGACCGCGCTTCTGATCGCCGATCCGCAGGTGCGCTATATGGGCACGATCGGCGGCAATGTCGCCAATGGCGATCCCGGCAACGACATGCCGGCGCTGATGATGACCCTGGGCGCGAGCTACCGGCTCGAAGGCACTGCCGGCGCGCGCGACATCGCGGCTTCCGAATTCTACCAGGGCGCCTATTTCACGGCGCTTGAACCCGGCGAAATCCTGACCTTGATTTCCATTCCCGCACCGGCCGCCGGTCACGGTTACGCCTATGAGAAGCTGAAACGCAAGATCGGCGATTACGCCACCGCCGCGGCTGCGGTCGTTCTCACCATGGCTGGCGGCAAGGTCGCAAGCTGCGCGATCGGCCTCACCAATCTGCACGAAACCCCGCTGCTGGCGGCCGACGCGGCCAAGGCCGTGATCGGAACCAGCCTCGACGCCGCAACGCTCAAAAAGGCCGCCGCGGCGGCGGTGGCGATCATGTCGCCGGCCGCGGATGCCCGCGGGCCGGCGGAATACCGCAAACATGTCGGCGGCATCATGGTGACGCGGGCGCTGACCCGCGCCGCCGGCCGCGCCGGCTGAGAAAGGGATTAAAAATGGCAAAGACCCATGTGACCATGAAAGTGAACGGTGCCGAGGTCGAAGGCCTCGTCGAACCGCGCACGCTGCTGGTGCATTTCATCCGCGAGAACCTCTCGCTCACCGGCACCCATATCGGCTGCGAGACCACCCATTGCGGCGCCTGCACCGTCGATCTTGACGGCATGTCGGTGAAAAGCTGCACCGTGCTCGCGGTGCAGGCCCACGGCTCGGAGATCACCACCATCGAGGGCGTCGCCAACGCCGACGGTTCGCTGTCGGCGTTGCAGGAAGGTTTTCGGATGATGCACGGCCTGCAATGCGGCTTCTGCACGCCCGGCATGATCCTGCGCGCGCAGCGGCTGTTGCAAGAGAACCCCTCGCCGAGCGAGGCGGAAATCCGGATGGGCATCTCCGGCAACATCTGCCGCTGCACCGGCTATCAGAACATCGTCAAGGCGATCCAGTACGCCGCCGACAAGATCAATGGCGTCGAATTCAAGGAGGCTGCGGAATGAATGACATGACTCCCACGCGGGAACAACGCACCGCTGCCCTCGAAGGCATGGGCTGCAAGCGCAAGCGCGTCGAGGACGCCCGCTTCACCCAGGGCAAGGGCAATTATGTCGACGATCTGAAGCTGCCGGGCATGCTGCACGGCGATTTTGTCCGCTCGCCGCACGCCCATGCGCGGGTCAAGTCGATCAACTCGGAAGAGGCGCTGAAGGTGCCGGGCGTGCTGGCGGTCATCACCGCCGAGACGCTGAAGACCGTCAACCTCGCCTGGATGCCGACCCTGGCCGGCGACGTGCAGATGGTATTGGCCGACGGCAAGGTGCTGTTCCAGAATCAGGAAGTCGCCTTCGTGGTCGCCACCGACCGCTATGCCGCCGATGACGGCATCAACAAGGTCGTGGTCGAGTATGAACCGCTCCCGGTGGTGATCGATCCGTTCAAGGCGATGGACGCCGATGCCCCGGTGCTGCGTGAGGACCTCGCCGGCAAGACCACCGGCGCGCACGGCCCGCGCAAGCATCACAACCACATCTTCGAGTGGACGGTCGGCGACAAGGACCTCACCGACGCCGCCTTCCGCAAGGCGGAGGTCACGATCAAGGAGATGATCTCCTATCATCGCACCCATCCGTCGCCGCTCGAGACCTGCCAGTGCGTGTGCTCGTTCGACAAGATCAGGGGCGAGCTGTCGATCTGGGGCACCTTCCAGGCCCCGCATGTGATCCGCACCGTGGTGGCGCTGATCGCCAAGATCCCGGAACAGAAGATTCACGTGATCTCGCCCGACGTCGGCGGCGGTTTTGGCAACAAGGTGGGCGCCTATCCCGGCTACATCTGCGCCGCGGTGGCCTCGATCGTCACCGGCAAACCCGTAAAATGGGTCGAGGACCGCATCGAAAACCTGACCGCGACCTCGTTCGCGCGCGATTACCACATGACCACGGAGATCGCCGCGACCAGGGAGGGCAGGGTCACCGGCCTGCGCGTCCACGTGCTGGCCGATCACGGCGCCTTTGATGCCTGCGCCGATCCGTCGAAATGGCCGGCCGGCTTCTTCAACATCGTGACCGGCTCCTATGACTTCCCGGTCGCGCATCTGTCGGTGGACGGCATCTACACCAACAAGGCGCCGGGCGGCGTCGCCTATCGCTGCTCGTTCCGGGTGACGGAGGCGGCCTATTGCATCGAGCGCGGCATGGACATTCTGGCCCAGAAGCTCGGGATGGATCCGGCGGAATTGCGGCTGAAGAACTTCATCAAGCCGGAGCAATTCCCCTATCACTCCGCGCTCGGGTGGGAATACGATTCCGGCGACTATCACACCGCGATGCGCAAGATGATGGAAACCGTCGACTATGCCGGCCTGCGCAAGGAGCAGGCGGCGCAGCGTGCGGCGTTCAAGCGCGGCGAGACCCGCGAGATCATGGGCCTCGGCGTGTCGTTCTTCACCGAGATCGTCGGCGCCGGCCCGTCGAAGAATTGCGACATCCTGGGCATCGCGATGTTCGATTCCTGCGAGATACGCCTGCATCCGACCGGCGCCGGCATCGCCCGCGTCGGCACCAAGAGCACCGGCCAGGGTCACGAGACCACCTGGGCGCAGATTATCGCCACCGAGATCGGCATTCCCGCCGACAACATCATGGTCGAGGAAGGCAACACCGACACCGCGCCCTACGGGCTCGGCACCTACGGGTCGCGCTCGACGCCGGTGGCGGGCGCTGCGATCGCCATGGCCGCGCGCAAGATCAAGGCCAAGGCGCAGATGATCGCCGCCTACAAGCTCGAGGTCCATGAAGGCGACCTCGAATGGGACATCGACGGTTTCCGCGTCAAGGGCCTGCCGGAAAAGTCGCTGTCGATGAAGGACATCTGCTGGGCGGCGTACAACTCGGTGCCGCCGGGCATGGAGCCGGGCCTGGAGGCGGTGAGCTATTACGATCCGCCCAACATGACCTATCCGTTCGGGGCCTATATCTGCGTGATGAACATCGACGTCGATACCGGGGTTTACAAGATCCGCCGCTTCTACGCGCTCGACGATTGCGGCACCCGGATCAACCCGATGATCATCGAGGGCCAGGTGCATGGCGGCTTGACCGAAGCCTTCGCGATCGCGATGGGCCAGGAAATCCGCTATGACGACGATGGCAATGTGGTGACCGGCTCGTTCATGGATTTCTTCATGCCGACCGCGGTCGAGACGCCGCATTGGGAAACCGACTTCACCGTCACGCCGTCGCCGCATCACCCGATCGGCGCCAAGGGTGTCGGCGAAAGCCCCAATGTCGGCGGCGTGCCGGCGTTTTCCAATGCCGTCAACGACGCCTTCTCGTTCCTCGGTTCGACCCACATCCAGATGCCGCACGACTACTGGCGCAACTGGCGCGCGGCGAAGAGCCTGGGCGTGTTCGCGTAACGCACGCTTCGTCATTGCGAGCGCAGCGAAGCAATCCATGCCGCCAGGCAAAGATGGATTGCTTCGTCGCGGAGCCTGTCATCGGGCGCGCATTTCGCGCGACCCGTTGGCTCCTCGCAATGACGGGCAGGAAGCCGCAATGAGACGAGCGAACTGGAAAATGCGCAGACCATGAACAACCGCGAAGAGATCGCGCAAGCGCTGGCAGCTAGCGGCTATATCGCCGACGGCGAGCTTGCGACCGCGATCTCGCTGATGGCATTGCTCCGGCGCCCGCTGCTGCTCGAAGGTGAAGCCGGCGTCGGCAAGACCGAGGTGGCGAAGGCGCTGGCCGCCGCGCATGCGACCGAACTGATACGGTTGCAGTGCTATGAGGGCCTCGATCAATCGTCGGCGCTGTACGAATGGAATTACCAGCGGCAATTGCTGGCGATCCAGGCCCATCGCGACAACGCCGACAGCATCGAGGATCAGATCTTCTCGGAAAAATACCTGCTTGAGAGGCCGTTGCTGGCGGCGATCCGCCGCGACAAGCCGCCGGTGCTGCTGATCGACGAAATCGACCGCGCAGACGACGAGTTCGAG
>JAJYAH010000583.1 GCA_021779635.1 Pseudomonadota bacterium
CGGCATTCAGTTCAGCGTCCGCTACCGGTCGGAGCGCTACAAGAGCAACGATCTGCAGGTAGCCCTGGAGCAGGCCGCCGGCTATGTCGCGGTGCCGCTTTCGCTCGCGGCGATGGCGACGGCCGCCGGATTCCTCTCGTTCCTGCCGACCGACTACAAGGGAGTTTCGGAGCTTGGCGAGATTGCCGGCGTAGGGATGCTGGTTGCATTTCTGTCCAGCATCACGGTGCTGCCGGCACTGCTGAGCTTGCTCAATCCTCCCGGAGAAAAAGAGCCGGTCGGCTACGCGTTCCTGGCGCCGGTCGATCATTTCCTCGAAGAGCACCGCGTGGCCATCATCGTCGGCACGCTCTTGATCGCGGTCGCCGGTCTGCCGTTCCTGTACTTCCTGAGATTCGACTTCAACCCGATCAACCTGCGCAGTCCCAAGGTCGAATCGATTGCGACCTTTCTCGATTTGAGGAAGGACCCCAATACCGGCGCCAATGCCATCAATGTGATGACGAATTCGGAAGGCGACGCCAAGAAGATCGAAGCGCGGCTGGAACAGCTGCCGGAAGTGCTTCGCGTCATGTCGCTGGACAGTTTTGTCCCCGATGACCAGCCGGCAAAATTGAAGCTCATCGCCCAGGGCGCCAAGATTCTCAATCCGGCGCTCAACCCGGATTCCATCGATGCCGCGCCATCCGACGCGGAAAATGTCGAGGCCTTGAAGGGATCGGCGGAGAGCCTGCGCAAGGCGGCCGGCGACGGCAAGGGGCCGGGCGCCGTGGCGGCGCGGCGGCTTGCCGATGCGCTGTCAAACCTCGCCGACTCCAATGAAGCCACGCGAAACAAGGTGCAGGCCATCTTCGTGACGCCGCTGAAGGTGGTGCTCGACCAGCTCAGAAACTCGCTGCAGGCGCAACCGGTCAGCCTGAAGACGCTGCCGGCCGATCTCGTGAGTTCCTGGAAAACCAAGGATGGCCTGGAGCGCGTCGAGGCGCTGCCGCGCGGCGATCCCAACGACAACGATACCTTGCGCAAGTTTGCCGGCGCCGTTCTGGCGGCCGAGCCGAACGCGATCGGTGGACCGGTATCGATTCTCAAATCCGGCGACACCGTTGTGAAAGCCTTTATTCATGCCGGTATCTGGGCGCTGGTCGTGATCAGTCTCTTGCTCTGGCTGGCGTTGCGGCGGATAACCGACGTGCTGTTGACGCTGGTCCCGTTGCTGGTGGCGGGCACGGTGACGCTGGAAATCTGCGTGTTGATCGGACTGCCGCTCAACTTCGCCAACATCGTCGCACTGCCATTGCTGCTCGGCGTCGGCGTCGCGTTCAAGATCTACTATGTCACGGCATGGCGGGCCGGCAGAACGAATCTGCTGCAGTCGAGCCTGACGCGAGCCATATTTTTCAGCGCCATGACGACCGCCACGGCATTCGGAAGCCTCTGGCTATCGAGTCATCCGGGCACCGCGAGCATGGGCAAGCTCCTGGCGCTCTCGCTGGTCACCACGCTGGCGGCCGTATTGCTGTTTCAGCCGGCGCTAATGGGCAAACCGCGCGATCTCGGGAATTAGACAGATATCGCCAACCGGGTCGCCCGGCTGCGCGGCCGCGGTGTGCTTTTGACTGTGGGTTCTGGAAGGCGGGTTGATGGATCCGGTGGTCTTCGGCGCGCCCGCGGTCTGCGCGGTGGTTTTGGGTGCCGCACCCGTGGTTTTCGGCGCGCCCTTGGCCATGCTGTTGGCCGGGCTGGAGGGTATCGGGCCGGCGACACGCGTCCAGGTTTCGCCGCCGCAGAGGAAGCCGAGCACGCAGCCCTTGATCTCGAGCTGGTCGGAACCGATGGGCCTGATGGTCGAACTGTAGAGTTGCCCGTCCTTGGCGTTATAAACTTGGCCTTCCCATTGATCGACGCCGGGTTTCTTCTTCATGTCGATCAGGATCGCCATGCCCAGGGTCGGCCTGCTCTGTTTTGAGACATCGGGATTGTTCTGGTCGCGGCCGCCCGGGACTTTCTCCCACGACACCGCACCCCACATGCTTCCGTTGCATTCGGCGACACGAATGTTGGCGACACCGTCGGCCACCCGCCAGTCACCGGTTGGATCCGCTGCCAGCGCAGGCGTTGGAAAGGCGGGCGCAAGACACGTCGCCAAAAATAACACAGAATATGATATTGTGCGGATGGTGTTTCGCGGGCGGTGCAACATGGTCTAAACCTATGCTCAAGTAGCTGGTCGAGGGCAAAACGCCGCATTGAGCGTTTTCAGTTGACGAAGTGCCTATCAAACGAAGTATGTAACTGATGCTATATTCAAATCTAGACGTTTCCGAGATGTTTAAGGATCGGCAGTCGCAGCGCACTTCGCTGCATACGCGCTATCTGAATGAACAGCTGGTTCGGGTCCTGAAGACAATTGGCTACGATGTCGGCTTTCAAAAGGGGCAAGGCCAGTACCTGTTCGATCGCGATGGCGCACGGTATCTCGATCTACTAAGCGGTTTTGGCGTTTTTGCGATTGGCCGCAATCATCCGGCGCTGCGCCAGGCCCTGAAGAGCGTCCTCGACAGCGACCTGCCCAACCTGGTGCAACTCGACGTTTCGACGCTCGCCGGCGTGCTGGCCGAGCGCCTGTTGGAATACGTGCCCTACCTGGATAAGGTCTTTTTTTCGAATTCCGGGGCAGAATGTGTCGAAGCTGCGATCAAATTCGCGCGCGGAGCGACCGGTCGCCCCGGCATCGTGTACTGCTCGCACGGGTACCACGGTCTGACCTATGGCGCGCTTTCGCTCACCGACGATTCCAACTTCCGCGGCGGCTTCGAGCCGCTGCTGCCGGGCTGCTCCTCAATTCCCTTCAACGATCTGGCCGCTCTCGAGCAAGCGCTGTCGTCGCGCCAGGTTGCCGCCTTTATCGTCGAGCCGATCCAGGGCAAGGGCGTCAATATGCCCACGGATGAATTTCTGCCGGGTGCCGCCGCGCTCTGCCGTCGCTATGGGACCCTGTTTGTCGCCGACGAAATTCAGACCGGTATCGGCCGCACCGGGCGCTTCCTCGCGGTCGAGCACTGGAATGTGGAACCCGACATGGTGCTGCTCGCCAAGGCGCTGTCCGGCGGTCACGTTCCGGTCGGCGCCTTGCTGACGCGCAAGAGCATCTTCGACAAGATCTTCAATCAAATGGATCGTGCGGTGGTGCACGGATCGACGTTTGCGAAAAACGATCTGGCAATGGCCGCCGGCATCGCGACCCTCGAGGTCATCAAGACCGAAAAATTGATCGATGCGGCCGCCAAGCGCGGCGCCGAATTGCGGCTGGCGCTGACCCGGATGGTCCCCGGCTATGAATTGCTGAAGGAGGTTCGCGGCAAGGGCTTGATGATCGGCGTGGAGTTCGGTCAGCCGAAGTCGCTGCGGCTGAAGGCGTCCTGGAACATCCTCGAAGCCGCCAACAAGGGTTTGTTCTGCCAGCTCATCACGGTGCCCCTGTTCAAGGACCACAAGATCCTGACGCAGGTTTCCGGCCATGGCAGCCACACCATCAAGCTGTTGCCGCCGCTGACTATCACCCAGGAAGATTGCAACTGGATCGAGACCGCGTTCGATACCGTCATCGCCGACAGTCACAAGGTCCCCGGCGCGATCTGGTCGCTGGGCAAGACGCTGGTCGACAACGCCGTGCGCAAATCGGCGTAGGCCAAGTTGGGCTGGGGCGTGAAGCCATAGATTCAGGGTGGTCGGCGGACAGTCCGCGTTGGCATGGTCGCCGTTTTTGCCGTGCAAGTTCGGCAGCAGGAACTTAGCGCTCAATGGTGCCGGTGCGCCGAATCTTTTTCTGCAGCAGCATCACGCTGTAGAGCAGCGCTTCCGCCGTCGGCGGGCAGCCGGGCACGTAAATGTCGACCGGCACGATGCGGTCGCAGCCGCGCACCACCGAGTACGAGTAGTGATAGTAGCCGCCGCCATTGGCGCACGATCCCATCGAGATCACATAGCGCGGCTCCGGCATCTGGTCGTAGACCTTGCGCAGCGCGGGAGCCATCTTGTTCGTAAGTGTGCCAGCGACGATCATCAGGTCGCTCTGCCGAGGCGAAGCCCGCGGGAAACAACCGAACCGCTCCAGGTCGTAGCGCGGCATCATGACCTGCATCATTTCGATCGCACAGCAAGCAAGCCCGAAGGTTACCCAATAGATCGACCCCGTCCGCGCCCATGTAATCATTTCGTCGGTTGAGGTGACGAAAAACCCCTTGTCTGCAAGCTCGTTATTGATTTCTGGGAATGATGAATCCTTGCCGACCAATTCCATCTGTGCCTCCCTTGGTTTGCTCTGTCCAAACAACGACCGCCGGTTTACCGAGACAGCGACCGAACTCCGGACATCGCTGGAGGTCCGGTCGGTGCCAGGTGCTGGCCTCCGCTACAGCGATGGCGCCCTCTCAAGCCTGAACATCGCAGCATAGCTTGGTTGGATGGTAAGGCGCCCTACCGGCATGACGGGACGATTGCTCTCGATGGCGAGCGCGTAGCGCTGGAGGAGCGTCGCCAGCATGATCTGGGCCTCGGCCAGCGCGAAGGCCGCGCCGATACAGATGCGAGGACCGGCGCCGAAGGGCAAATATGCGCCCCCCGATGTCCAGGGCGAAGACTGTCCGGCAAATCTGTCAGGAATGAAAGCCGTCGGA
Source organism: Pseudomonadota bacterium (assembly GCA_021779635.1). The sequence goes on from JAJYAH010000583.1 coordinate 4,677, forward strand.
TGCTGCCAGTGCTTGCGATGGCGATGAAGCACCCAGGGCACGACATAAACCTGAACGCCGCGCCGCACGGGCTCCCCCATGATCACGTCATCTTCGATCGGCTCGCGCACCAGGATGGGGACCGGCGGGTAGAGCCGCAGAGTCTCCAGAAGCACGAGGCGCAGGCGCGGCCAGTGGCTGAGATCGCCGAGGGTTGCGACGCGCTCAGGCGGAAAGGCTGCCACTTCGGCTCGCAGCCGCGCTTGCTCGCCGTGATCGAGCGTCAGTAGATAGGAGGCCCAGAACAGCAGGCGTGCCGTGGTCTCGTAGCCGCCGAAGATCATCGTCGCGCACTGATCGCGCACCTCGTCGGCG
>JAJYAH010000584.1 GCA_021779635.1 Pseudomonadota bacterium
AACAAGTTTTCTCCCGAGGTGCGTGATCGCGCGGTTCGGATGGTGCTGGATCATGAGCGCGAGCACCCGTCGCGTTGGGCGGCGATCGTCTCGATAGCGGGGAAGATCGGCTGCACCGGGCAGACCCTCAACGAATGGCTCAAGAAGGCGGAGCTCGGGATTTCGGTCCAGGGGCAGGACGGCAACGGCGCGTGGAGGGCCGCCTGCCACATCGCCCAGAAGCTCGGGCTGGCGCTTACCGCCCGGTTCGTCTGGCGCGAGAAGGATGGCGCGGCATTTCCCGGCATCAGCGGGCAGTTCACCGTCCCAGGGCGCTGAGGCGCGACGGCGGTCGCCCCCGCGGGGCCGCTACCCCCTTGTATCTCTCCATTGCCGGCCGAGACGAAGGCGGCAGGGCTATCGGTGGACGGGAGTCCAATTTTCACAATCAGGTCAACTCCATTTCCCGCGGCGTATCGATCTCAACTTTCGTTCTCAGGCGGACCTTGAGCGCGTCAACCACCTTCATCGTTCGTTCCAGCGTGATGCCGAAATACTCGTTCCGTTCGTCGCGGGAGACTTGGGACTCATGAACGCCGAGACGCTTTGCCAACTCCCGCTGTGAAATTCCTTGGGCGATCCTCAGCGAGACCAGCAAGTGCCCTAGGCCTCTGAAATTTTCGAGGTCGTCAAACTCACCGCGCTTCAGGCGCTCGTAGCTCTCCACCTCTTCGACGAACTGAAGACGAAACGCTTCCATGGGGTCGGTCACCCGCTTGATCTCTTCGTCCGACAGGCCCGCCGTCTTCAGCCGTGCCCGATGCTCGGCGAGGCGCTCCTGCTCCGCAGCCAAGCGGGCGACCGCTTCTTTGTATTCAGCGTCATTGCGAATCATGCCAGGTCTCCGCGGTGGATTTTGATGATGCCCCGCCGGGTTCCGTCGCGCCGGGACTGGCGAAACGCAGAGGGGAATTCGAGGTCGTTGCCGTGCCTGTCACGGATGCCGCTGCCCAGGCCGAGGTCGGGCACATGCGGATACAGCTCAACCCGATAGCGGTGCCACATCGGCAGCTGCTTCTTCGGATAGCCGCGATATGGCCTTCGTGTGCTGGGATCCCACGTCCAGACTTTGCCCGGGTCGAGCAGGTTCAGCTCACGCACCAGTTTCCCGGTTTTCAGCCGGTCCAGGTCACAGACGAAGTACCCGTCGATATCGTTCGGGTGCTCCTTATCCTCGGCAAAAGAGCCGTCGGCGAAGATCTCCGTGATCCCTACCTGCCAAAGCTGCCTTGTCAGGATTTCGAGATTGTCGACGAGGGTCGCTCGCCACGCACTGTCCCAGTTCGGCCACTGACCGGGGTCCCCGGGTCCTTGGACAAGGACCGATTGGTGAAGCTCGGCGAACGACACCTCGTAATCACCGGGCGGCAAGAGGCCGGATGGCGCAAAGGGCGGAATCACCCCCATGGGCGGGACCTTTCCGTCAGTGACAATTTTTTAGCCACACTTGATAAAAATGTCAAGTATGGCTATAAGACCATTGTTGACATTGGCGTCATGCCGCGTGGGGCGCTCAGGGCTGGTCCAGGAACATTGTTGGGCAGCGCAGAGGCTTCGTAGCATCAGCCGGGCTGACGCCCCGCGGTGGAAGAGGACAATTCTGCGGGCGGCTTGGTTGGCCGAGCGGTATCCGTTGTCGAATAGCTGCCCTGGAGGTCAGGAACGAGCGGAGCATCTGGCGGTGGTTCCAGAGTGTCCGAGCCGCACTTGATAAGAAAATCGGCGATTGCGTCAAATGCTTCGGGGTCATTTGTTCGGTCAAGCGGGTTGCCGGGTGGCACCCAGATGATCGTAGCATAGCGTGCTCGGGTGAGCAGGACACGATAACTGTTGATCTGGTTGGCGATGAATTCCGGATCGCGTGGCAGTGTCCAATCCGTGCCGCGAAAGCGGCGGACGCGCCAGTGCGGTCGCGCCGGCTCGCGCACCAGGTCGCCGCCCCAGCACAGGCCGACATAATCAAGCTCAAGCCCCTGGCAACAGAATTCGCTGGCTGGAACCTCCAGCGCATCGGATGCCCGGACATCTTCGGGCCAGCGGTCGAGAAACCAGCGGCAGACCGCGAAGCACCGGTCCAGGACACCCTCCAGCACGCCCGACAATCACCGAAAGTGCCAGATTGCAGCGCCCCCACGATCAGAACTCCGAAACCCACTTGCCGGCGAAAGACCAACCCGACTAAGGTTCTGAAGTCGCAAGTGCTTTCTCATTCGTGGTCGTCGCCTCCCTCACCCGGATTTTCGCGCTGTATCGTGATGGTCCTCGGGTTACGGTTGCGGGCTGCAACCCGACCCTACCTGGAGCGGCCACGGCGGCCGCCCGGCCGGCCATCGCTGTGGATAGGTGGCCCGCAGTACGCCGAAAACGCGGCGGTCGCTCCGGCGGGCCACTTGTCCGCAGGTGCTGCACCACCAGCAGCGACACGACTCTCAATTCGTTGATGCCTGCCAAAAAGGTCCAAAGAGCACGAAACCGGTAACGGATGGTCGGTGATGGGAGCAGAATCGAGTAGCAGACGTGGCGGACCGCCATGAAATGGCGTCGGTTTACGCGGCGACTATTCCATCTGACCTACCATGCCTTTCGGGAAACCTGGCGTGAACTGGCCGGGTTTGCCGCTGCGATCGGGTTCCTTTCGATCGTTCGCTTTATTCCAGAAAATGGGTATGCGTTTATCAATAAATTCAAATATATACTAAAATATATTCTGTCTTTTCTGGCGATCTTTGTTTTCTTCGCATTTTTATTCAAGATAATAAGATACATCATTAGAAGCTGGTCGGACGTCCTCCCGGCCAAAGATGAGAGGAGGTTTTACGCCGTCCCGTACAGCGCCTCCTCCGACAGGGACCAGTTCGAACTGGCGCGCATGGCCCGGGCGAAGTTTGGCGAGACTTTCCCCGATGAAGTCGATCTGTTTGCCGTCCGGCATGGATGCGCGCTCGGGCTTCGTCTGACCATCGACGACGGAACGAACGTGGGGTTCCTGGATGTCTATCATCTGACCGAAGCCGCCATGCACCGCTGGCTGAACGGGGAGTTGGATGAACGCCGAATGGCTGCTGAACATTTCGAGCCAATCCCACCGGCGAACGAACGGGCGGATCGGGAAATTTCCTTCATGCTCGGGGCACTGCTGGTGGACACCTCAAGCCCCTATGTCAATCATCACCTTGCCCGCATCTTCATCGATGCCGGCAAGGACTATTTCAGCGAGCAGTGTTACGGATTCACGGCCGTGCACGTCAACGCGACGATCTTTTCAGAGGCTGGCAAGCGCTGGGCAGAAGCGGAAGGATTCCGGGAAGCGATCGCCGGGGACAGGCGCGGCCGCCATGGCGGGGGCCATGCGGTCTATCGCGTCACTTTGCAGCCCGCCAGGAATCTGGTCAGGAACTCATACCGCTGCCACAACCCAAACCTCACATGCCAATACGTGCTCCGCCTCCGCCCCGCATAGCATCCGCGACCGCGGCGGCCGGATTGCACCGGCCGAAGCACCGCGCCCCAACGGCGATGGAGCGCGAAACAAATCGACCACAGCGTTCGCCGGGCCGGCACGCGATAGGTCGGAAGTTGGCGCGATCGAGCGTTCCGGCCCTCAGCTAATCCGCACCTTCACGTAGCTTCCCGGCGCGTCCTCGATGGGCTTGAGTTTGCCGGTGCCGGGGATGCGGGCGGGGACTTCGGTGTTGTCGAGGCTGGTGATCCAGTGGTGCCAGTCCGGCCACCAGGAGCCGGCGATCTCGGTCGCGCCGGTGAACCAGGCCTCCGGCTCGGGGGGCAGTTCCTCGTTGATCCAGTGGCTGTATTTGCCCGAATCGGGCGGGTTCACCACGCCGGCGATATGGCCGGAGGCGGCGAGCACGAAGCGCTTCGATCCGCCCAGCAATTGCGTGCCGCGATAGGTCGAGCGCCAGGGCGCGATATGGTCCTCGCGGGTGGAGAGGAAATAGGCCGGCGTCTTGATGGTGCCGAGGTCGATCGGCTCGTCGCCGAGCGTGATCGCCCCCGGCTCGATCAGCTGGTTCTCCTGATACATCTTGCGCAGATAGAAACTGTGCATGCGCGCCGGCATGCGGGTCGAATCGCTGTTCCAGTAGAGGAGGTCGAACGGGAACGGCTCGTTGCCGAGGAGATAGTTGTTGACCACGAACGACCAGATCAGGTCGTTGGCGCGCAGCATGTTGAAGGTGGTCGCCATCTCGCTGCCTTCGAGATAGCCGCGGCGGCTCATCTTCTCCTCGAGCGCGCGCAGCTGCTCCTCGTCGATGAAGACGCCGAGCTCGCCGGCCTCGGCGAAATCGAGCATGGTGACGAAGAAGGTCGCGCTCCTGATCCGCTCGTCCTTCCGGCGCGCCATCCAGGCCAGCGTGGAAGCGAGCAGCGTGCCGCCGAGGCAGTAGCCGATGGCGTTGACCTCGCGCTCCCCGGTCGCCTTGGCGATGGCGTCGAGCGCGGCGAGGGTGCCGTCGAACATATAGTCCTGGAAGTCCTTCTCGGCCAGCCGCGCGTCCGGGTTGACCCAGGAGATCATGAACACGGTATGGCCCTGGGAGACCGCCCAGCGCACCAGGCTGTTCTTGGGGCGCAGATCGAGAATGTAGAATTTGTTGATCCACGGCGGAATGATCAGCAGCGGGCGCTTGAGCACCTGCCCGGTCGCCGGCGCATACTGGATCAGCTGCATGAGATCGTTCTGGAACACCACAGTGCCGGGCGAGACGCCGATGTTCTCGCCGAGCTGGAAGGCCTCGGTGTCGGTCATCTTGATGTGCAGCCTGCCCTTGCCGCGCTCGAGATCGGCGAGCAGGTTGGAGAGGCCCTTGAGCAGATTCTCGCCCCCCGATTCGACGGTGCGGCGCAGCACCTCGGGGTTGGTGAGCACGAAGTTCGAGGGGCTCATCGCGTCGATGAACTGGCGGGAGTAGAAATCCACCTTCTGCGCCGTCTTGGCGTCCAGCCCGTCCACCTGGGTCACC
>JAJYAH010000585.1 GCA_021779635.1 Pseudomonadota bacterium
CGGAGCCTCCCGGCGCAGCGCCTCGGCGTCCACGACCGTGAGGGTGGAGGCGCTGCCCTGCCCGCTCCGCATCCCTCCCATCATGGTGGCGCCGGGAACGACCACCAGCAGGTTGGTTCCGAGACTCTCGATCTGTTTGCGAACCGCTTCGTTGGCGCCCTGACCGACCGCGACCATCGCAATCAGCGCGGCAACGCCGATGAACACACCGAGCATGGTCAGCGCGGATCGCATCTTGTTGCGGGCCAGCGCCTGCAATGCCGCGGCGACGATCATCAATGCGAATGCCCGAACGGTGCCGGCATTGCCGATCGTGCCAGCCGGCCGTGGGGCGGAAGACGACGGCGCCGCGGCCAGATCCGCTGTCAGCGCGCCCGGTTGCGGCCGGGTCGCCGGCTTTCGTTCGTCCGATATCACCTGCCCGTCCCGCATGGTGATCACCCGGTCGGCATAGGCCGCGATATCCGACTCATGCGTCACGACGATAATCGTGACTCCGCGCTCGCGGTTGAGCGATTGCAGCGTTGCCATGATCTCGTGCGAGTTGCGGGTATCTAGGTTGCCGGTCGGCTCGTCGGCAAGCAGCAGAATCGGATCATTGATCAAGGCGCGCGCGATGGCGACGCGCTGCTGCTGGCCGCCCGACAATTGCCCGGGCGTGTTGCGCTCCCGGTCAGCCAGGCCGAGCAGCCTGAGCGATGCCCGCGCCCGTTCGGTGCGCTCGGTGCGGCTCGAAGCCCCTCCCGCCGCATAGAACAGCGGCAGCGCAACGTTCTCGATCGCGCTGGTGCGCGCCAGCAGATTGAAGCTCTGAAAGACAAAGCCCAGCCGTTCGCTGCGGATGCGCGCAAGTTCCGACTCCGACAGCTCCGCTACATTGACGCCTTCCAGATAATATTCGCCGCTGGACGGCCGGTCGAGACAGCCCAGCAGCGACATCAATGTGGACTTTCCCGATCCGGAAGACCCCATGATCGCAATGAACTCGCCGGGCTCGATAACCAGATCGACGCCGCGCAACGCGTGCACGTCGACGTCGCCGACGTGATACGTCCGCGTCACGTTCGAGACTCTGATGATCGGTTCCGGCATACCCTGACCGCCAAATTGGTTCGACGGGATATCAGCGGCCAAGACGCGGCATCGCTGCCGGATTGGCCGTCGCGACCTGCTCTGCGGTGATAACCGGATCGCCCGGTTTCAGATCTCCGCTGACGATCTCCGTGAAACTGCCGTCATCCAACCCGGTCACCACCGTCACAGCCTCCGGCCGTCCGTCCCGCAAAACCCAAACCCACGCATGATCGGAAAGAGCCGCGCGCGGCAGGCTCCTCGGGATGTAGCGGAGCGCCTGGTTCGGCACCCGCGTCACGTCCTCGCGCCGATCGACGACGATACGGCTGGCGGCCGTCAGGCCCGGCTTCAACGCAAAATCCGAATTATCCACGCCGATCACAACGTCGTAGGTCACGACGTTCTGGACGGTCTGCGGCGATTGGCGAACCTGGGTTACCTTGCCCTCGAAGGTGCGCCTCGGGTAGGCGTCCACCGTAAAGGTCGCCTTGTGGCCCGGCTTGATGCCGCCGATGTCGCCTTCGCTCACATTGGCGTCGACTTGCATCTTGGCGAGATCGCTGGCGATAAGAAAAAGTGTCGGGGTCTGGAAGCTCGAGGCGACCGTCTGACCCATCGTCACATTGCGCGACACCACGGTGCCGTCGACGGGCGAAACGATGCTCGCATAATCGAGATTGACCTGCGCCGCGTCGAGCGAGGCCTGGCGCAGCCGGATCGTCGCCTCATCAAATACGATCTGGGCCATGGCCTGGTCGTGGGCGTTTTTGGCATTGTCAAATACGTCCTGCGAAACGGCGTGCGACTCGATCAGGTTTGCGTAACGGCCAAGGGCGAATTTGGTGTAGGCCTCATTCGCCTTGTCTTTTTCAAGTTGCGCCTTCGCGACGGCCAACTCCGCTTTTCTCTGGTCAACGATGCTCTGATAGGGACGAGGATCGATCCTGGCGCAGACCTGGCCCTTTTTGACCTCGGTGTTGTAGTCGCAATACAGTTCCTGGATAATTCCGGAAACAGCCGCGCCAACGATAATCGTCAACTCCGGGTTCACGGTCCCCGTTGCTGTCACAGCCCGGGTCACCGCACCCCGCGTGACCTGCGCGGTCACGTAGTCGATGTTGTCACGCTGGTCCAGCACCCACCATGTCGTCACCGCGATCGCGGCGACCAGCAGCGACGACAGTCCGGCGATCACCCAATATTTCTGGAACGGAGACGTGTGCGCTTTCGGAGGCGTGGCCTGGGGCGCGGGAAATGGCACGAGCTTTGTTGGCGCCTTTGACTGACTGGTATCCGCGGAAATACGTTCATCAACCACGTTGACCCTGACTTTCCGCCGACCTCACGCCTCGCGAGCTCGCCAGCTGTCTGAGGTCCGCGCAACGTGGATCGGCACTGCGAAATGCTTTCTTTGCAATTTGTCCTGCGCGGCCGGCAACGCCTTGATTTACGTCAAGGATATTTCCCGGCTTGAATATGTTTTGGTAGCGTGCCCTCCGTCGGCCGCGTGACGATGGCGCCTCTCCTAAATCGAAACCTGCCGCCCGATCTCGACCACCTGATCGCCGGGAAGGCTGAAGAAGTCGCTGACATGGACGGCGTTACGCTCCATCACGGCGAAGAAGCGCTCCTGCCAGGCCGGCAGACCCATGCCGTCCTCGCGGCCGACCACCGTTTCATGACCGACGTAATAAGTGACGTCGTTGAAATCGACGGTGCAACCGAGCGATTGGCTGGTGGCAAGCAGTTCCGGGATATGGGGACGCTCCATGAAGCCGAAACGCGCCTCCGCGCGCCAGAAATTCGGTGCGACCTCCTCGATCGTCATGCGGTTCCTGGACGACACCCACGGCACCGACTGGATTTCCACGCGCAGCACGAAGATATGCTCGTGCAGGGCACGGTTATGTTTGACGTGCCAGACCATCACCGGCGGCGTGTCGTGCACGGTCCGGGTCAGGAACACGGCGGTGCCGGGAACCCGCGGCACGTGCCTCGCGGCGATGTTGGACATGAACTCCGCAACCGGAATCAGCGCTTCGTGCATGCGCACCGAGATCGCGGCCGCGCCACGGTGCCAGATCCACATCACGCCATAGACGGAGACGGCCAGGATCAAGGGCACATATCCGCCCTCGGCGATCTTGGTAAGGTTGGCGAGGAAGAATACGCTGTCGACGAGCAGAAAGCAGGCCGCGACGACGCCGGCAGCCCACACGCTCCAGCCCCAGATCTCGCGCATCGCGATGAACAATAGCGCCGACGTCATCAACATCGTCAGCGAAACGGCGATGCCGTAGGCTGCCGCCAGACTGTCCGATTTGCCGAACGCGATGGTCAGTCCGACGGTCACGATCATCAACAGCCAGTTGACGACGCCGACGTAAATCTGACCGTAGCCTTCCGAGGAGGTCTGCTTGATAAGCAGTCTCGGCAGCCAGCCAAGCTGGATCGCCTGACGCGTCATGGAGAACGCGCCCGTGATGATCGACTGGCTCGCGATGATGGTGGCGGCCGTCGCCAATACGATCAGCGGGATCAAGAGAATCGGCGGGCAGAGCCGGAAGAAAATATTGCCGTCCGTCGGCGCGCCTTCGAGCACGAGCGCCGCCTGCCCGGCATAATTCAGGATCAGGCTCGGAAACACGATCGCAAACCAGGCCAGCTTGATCGGCCCACTGCCGAAGTGTCCCATGTCGGCGTAAAGGGCCTCGGCGCCGGTGACGCACAGAAACACCGCGCCCAGCACCAGAAAGCCGGTCACCCCGTGCGAGAACAAATAGGACAGGCCGTAGATGGGATTGAGCGCGGCAAACACCGCGGGGTGCTGCACGATGCCCGAAATTCCCATCGCGGCCATGGCGCCGAACCAGATCAGCATCACCGGGCCGAAGAATTGACCGATGGCTGCGGTTCCCTGTGACTGGATCGCAAACAGCGCGATCAGGATCGCGACCGCCGCAGGCACCACATAGGGCTGCAACGCGGGTGTCGCCATATTCAGCCCCTCCAGCGCCGACAGCACCGAGATCGCGGGCGTGATCGCGCCGTCGCCGTAAATCAGCGCCGCGCCGAACAGGCCGACGGCCACGATGGTGGGGCGGTGATGCTTCTTCACGCCCAGCAATGCCATCAGCGCAAGGATGCCGCCCTCCCCGTCATTATCGACGCGCATGGCGAACGAGACATACTTGACGGTGGTGACGATGAAGAGCGTCCAGAGCACGAGCGAGAGCGCGCCAAGGACGGTTGCGGCATCCGAGGGGACTTCGGCGGCGCCAAGCACGGTCTTGAACGTATAAAGCGGGCTGGTGCCGATATCCCCGAACACGATCCCGAGCGCCGACAGGCCGAGAACGGGCAATTTGCCCTGCGGCACCTGCCGCGCGTCGCCGGATGACAGCGTTGGATCTTCGCTCACTGGATCGGCCGTTCAATGAAGAGAGTCATTTGCCGGCGGGCGGCGACGTCGGGATCGGAAGAGTGGCCCGGTTCGACGAATTTCATCGGCTCGGGATAGCACGATCGGCGGCAACGGCAACCTTCGCGCGCCGGGCGCGGGATTCGCCTAGCCCCCGTAGCCCTTCAGCCCGCCGGACAGTGCACCGTACTGGGAGCAAACACCGACGTCGCCCGATCCCTCGTAAGTGTCGACGACATCGCCGGCCATGATGACTCGGATTCGGCATTGATACAGAGCGGTACCCCTGACCCATGTGTAGGTTTTTTGTCCGTCAACCATGGCCTGTTCATCAGGCGAGCCCAGCTTGGTAATGACCGCGCTAAGCGGTTGCCCCTTGAAATCGTTCGTCCCCGAATTGAGGGTGCCGACAGTGCAACCGGCCAGGGCCAGGGCCGCCAGGATCGCCAGATTCCGCATTAGTCCGATCTCCTCCAAAGCCGGACCCTAGACGCGACCAATGTTGCATAGCAAGGACGGATGACC
>JAJYAH010000028.1 GCA_021779635.1 Pseudomonadota bacterium
CCGATCTCCGACTGGCACCGTCGAGCGCAGCCAGCCAATCCCACAGCGCAGCCTCGTCGGTCGGCATGTCGGCTCTCCAGCCCTCGTGCCGAGCGGTGATCGATCTGGCGGACGCGCTTTCCTTCAATTCGGGCGCCTGGATGGAAAGCTGCACATGACGCACGCCGGCCTCGATACAGCCCGGACCGTAAGTCCGATGGAAGGCGTCGAGGCAGAGCTTGTGCAAGAGCGCCGTCATCGCGACCTGCGGGTGGGCCGCAACCGCGTCCTGCAGCGCTAGCGTCCGATGCGCGGTGAGCTCGATGACGAGCCGGTCGGGCAAGGGACGGATGGCATCGTCCTCTTCCTCATCCGGCGTCGCCTGCCCGGCCATCGTGATCACGCTGCCCTGGACCGCTGGTGCGCTTTGGTCGCCATCATCGGCGCCAGGCGTTGCCGCAGCCCCTTCAGGACTGGGCTCAGCGGTTGCCGCAACGAAGGCCGCCTCATCCTCGCGGCGAACATAGCCGCGATCGACGTGCAACGTCCCATCGGTATCGATGCTGACGAAAGCGCCGGCATGCGGGATGGCGGCCGCGTCGAAAATATGCGGCCGGTCCTCGAAGGCCGCGAGGGCCTGCTCGAGTTCGCCGAGGCGCGTGTCCGCCTCATCCGGTATTTCGTCGGCATCCTCGTATTTCTCCTGGAGCACCGTATACTCGGCCTGGAGCGCATCGAGGCTCACCTGTTCCTCAATGGTGAGATCGGCCGGTTCGCCTTCGAGCCGGCGCAGCCCGTGATCGTAACCGTAGGGGAAGCTCGGGGCGACTTCGATCCACTTCCACCCTTCGGCCGCGATCGTCTCGGCTTCGGTGCGGAGCTTCTCGGCGACAAGACGGTCGAGCAGCGCGATGTCCTCGAGCCAGCCGCCGCCGTCTTCCTCGAAGAGATCGTGCAGCACGTTGCCGCCGGCCGCCTCATAGGCAGCGAGACCGACGAAACGGGCGCGCTTATCGGAGGCCTTCACCGCGCGCTCGGTCAGAAGGCGCCTGATCTGATACGGCTCGTCATAGCCCGACTTGTTGACGTTCTCCCAGACCTGTTCTTGGCGAGCGTGGTCGGCGGTGACGGAGAACGCCATTAACTGCTCGAGCGACATGCCGTCGTCGGCATAAACGTCGAGCAGATTCGGGGAGACGGCCGCGAGCCTAAGCCGCTGTTTCACCACGTTGACGGAGACAAAGAAGATAGCTGCGATATCTTCCTCGGAACGCCCTTGCTCGCGCAGGGTCTGGAATGCGCGGAACTGGTCGAGAGGATGCAACGCGACGCGATGCACATTCTCGGCGAGCGAGTCCTCTTCCGCCGAAATCTCACCGCCGGCTTCGCCGACGATGCAGGGGATTGGCGCGGTCTTCGCGAGGCGCTTTTGCTTCACCAGCAGTTCGAGCGCGCGATAGCGGCGGCCGCCGGCCGGCACCTCAAACATGTCGGTCTCCTGACCGTCGGCATCGACGATGGGCCGGACGTTGAGACTCTGCAGCAACCTCCGGCGGGCGATGTCCTCGGCGAGGTCCTCGATCGAGATGCCGGCCTTGGTGCGGCGGACGTTGGATTGGGAGAGCACGAGCTTGTGGAAGGGGATGTCGCGGGAGGACGACATTTTGATCTTCTGAACGGCCTTTGCCATGTCAGTTTCTCCGGAACGAGCGGCCAGGAGCCTCTCTCTCGGCCTCCAACCCGTTCAAGGAGCGAAGCGCCGCCCTCTTGCTCTAAGAGGGCAGCGCCACGGAGAAGACCAAACGGAGAAACGCGAGGAAGCAAAAGCCGGAGACACGGAATTTGGAATCCCCGGCTTCGCGATGGTCAGGCGACGCGATCCAAGAGCTTCTTCGCTTTCGCCTCCATGTCGAGGCGAGCGTCCTGATGAGACTTATCGCGGGCGACGGCAGTAATGCCTTGCACGAAATCGAAGATGCTCTCAGGCGGGCGACCTTCCTCCGCCAACACCGTGTCGATCACCTTGCCTGTCTCGGACTTAGAGAACCCGCGGCGACGCAGGAACTCGGTGCGATCGTCGTCATTACGCGCCACGATCCGCTCGCGGGCGGCCTTGATGCCATTGACGAAGGGCATGGGTGAGGAGTTGGCGAAGTTCAACAATGCCGGGGCTGCCTCGTGAGCAAAGCGGGAGGCCGCGTATTTGGAATGGCGGATGGTGATCTCCTCGAAATCTTCCACGCCCCACAGATTGCGATTTTGGCAGACTGCACGGAGATAGAAGCTCGCCATGCCGAGTGTCTTCGCGCCAACTTCCGAGTTCCAGCAATAGAAGCCTCGGAAATAAAGGTCGGGCGAGCCGTCCCGCAGACGACCAGCCTCGATCGGATTCAGGTCATCGACCAGGAAGAGGAATACGTCCCTGTCGGAAGCATAGAGCGTCGTCGTATCCTTGGAGATGTCAACGCGAGGATTGTAGATCCCGGTTGACCAGTCGAGCACACCCGGCACCTTCCACCGCGTATCGCCTGTGCCATTGCCGGCGATGCGCTGCACCGCCTCAACCAACTCGTGGTCGAAAATTCGGCCGTAGTCTGGGCTCGTGACGGCGCGTAGCTCAATGCGGCTATCTTCGGTCTCGAGCGTTTTGATCTGTTCGACGCGATTCGTGGTCAGGCCAAATTGCAGGTTGATGCCGGCGAGTGCCGCGGGGAGTTGTCGCAGGTAGGCAGCCGGAGCGCCAACCTGGCTTGCAAGCTGGCCGAAGCTCCAGTGGGTCGGCGCGACCGGCGTGTCCGAGCCGGGCAGCATCAGGGCCAAGCGCTCGGGGTCGGCACGGTTTGCTTCAACATGGATGAGCGCGCTTTCGACCACGCGCGTCCGGCTGCGCTCCGCGCGATCACGCACCGTGCGGGCCAGTTCGTCGAGCGACAAATAGCGCTGATCCGCCGGACGGGAAAACCACTCCGAGGACACCCGACCGACGCACTCGCCGCGACTCGCATCCACTCTGTAACCGCCGCCGGCGTCGCGGCGGGCATCAAGAACCTGCATATTCATGGGAGCAATCTCCATGACGGGCGCCGGAAGACTCTCCTCCGGCCCTCAACCCGTCACGGCCAACGCCGCTCCACTCTTCCTCTCCTGCATCGTCGATCGCCGATGCCGACGAAAGTCCGCTCCCGCCGCAGCGTCCGTCAGGGATGGAAGCCCGAAGGGTGAAAACCCGGCTCAAGCCGGGGTTTCAGCGCCAGCCGACAGCCCGGTCCCGCAGGGAGACGGCAAACCACTGGGCTGCCGATCAGCAAAGTCTGTCGATGAACCTATTGCGCTTTTCCGAAGCCCATACGATTCTGCGTGCCGACGAGCATCCGCATGTGGACTTCAGCAACGAGTGTCGTCGCATCGGTTGCCCCCTCCAAGCCGATGCGAGACTCACGTTAGCTCGACGTCTTCGCGCGTCTGTGTCTGCGCGTCATAGATTCTGATTCTGAGCATGGGAAAACGCTTCTTCAGTTCTTCCGCGCCCGTCTTGGCTCCGTCCCTGGTCGCAAATTCGGCCTTGAGCCGACCATCGACTTCCAGCGCATAACCTGAAGCCGGCAAATCACGGGCAGCAGCAACCATCTCATTCCCTTTGCGCAGCGAGGAGGCAATGGCAACTGCTTAGCGCGAGTCGCGCAAATCGCGCCAGTTCACTCCGATGTTGATTTAGCGCACTTAACTGTTGAAGCTCCGATTCGCTGCATGAAGGCGCGTTCAAGGATGTGCGTTCGCATCATCCGAACAGTTGGTCGGGGTGCCACCCGCCCTGATGCACTTGCGGAACAACCATGGCTCCACGTAGCTGCCTGCCCACATGCCGCGGCCCGAACGATCGGCATCGCGCTCGGCAGCGGCATACCTCCCTTTCGAATATTGCGGCCAATCCAGCGCGAGACCATTGCGAACAAGCCATTCCCCGAGATCGGTGCCGCCGGCCGAACAGGTCGCTACACTCCGTCCGTATTGATCCTCGGATACGGGTGTACAATTGATCGGCCGCCGCGCGATGAAGGTGGCGAGATCATTGGCTGCGGCCGCGCCACAACGATACAGATTGCTATCCGCACCTCGGCATAGCTGGCTGCTCTCAGGGGCATCGACGCCCCAGAGCCGGATGCGCGTCCCATGAATTTCCAACGTGTCGCCGTCGATGACGCTGGCTTGGCCAACGAAATCATTCGCGAAGGCCGTGCTCGACAGCAACAGAAGCATCAACATGACGGGGGCTCGATGCATGCTCATGAACCTTGGCATCAGTGGTTATCGCAAATTGCGCGGATTGAATTTCGGCCAGTTCTCGAGCGGCTTTAGCGACGGCAGGTTCTCGGGCCGCTCGGGGTAGTGAAACTCGGTGCCCCGCAGCCAGCGACCCTCGAACCGCTCCCAGAACAGGATTGCATCCATCTGCCAGGTGAACTCGTAGACCCTCCAAACGCCGTCGTTCTGTATCACTTCACCGGTCGCATTGAACGGCAGGTTGTTCAACCGACAGAGTGCGTCAATTTCATCCCAGTGCTCGCGGATATAGCGGTCTTCGAGCGCGACATGGTACGGCCGGTCGGCGCGCCAGCGCGGCCCGCCACCACGCGGATAGAAGCCTTGGCGCGGCATCATGAATTCGGGAATGCGTGCGATCGCCTGGCCGATCCGGCGCGCCTCATCCGAGGATAGCTTGCTCACGCCGAAGCTGTAGCGCTGCGTATCATCACGGCAATAGAGCCATGCCAAGGTCACGCCGTTGGCGTCCTTGACCACGTAGCACTCGGAATTCTCCCGGACCAACGTCCAGGGCGGCTTGAAACGGCGGCTTGACTCCATGAGAACAAAATAAGAACATAAGCTACCGACGGTCAACCTGGAACAACGCGATGTCTTCGGTCCCCGAGCCGAAAGAACCTGACGACGGGCTGGAGGCCGCGGTCGACTAGGCAATCGCCGCTTGCGAAGGCGGCACGCGAGCGGCCGTTCGTGCATTGAATGCCGCTCCTCACCCGCTCCCGGCCCGACGTCAATGATGAAGTCACTGCCGCAGCTCCCACGATGGCCGCCTAATACAGGGTGTTGGCGTCGCCGATCCTAGATTATCTCGAAGGGCTCTCCCATGTTCTTTCGTATCTCGACGCATTCGTCGCAAAGCCTGAGCGTGTCGGGTCCGCCTGCGGGCCGCAAAGCCTTCTCCAGCCGATAGTCCGCTGCCGGTTCGTCCCCACAGACCGAACAAACATCGTCACGGCCAGCATCGTTGACAATAAATCGGGTCATTGCTGCTTTCACCGGGTCCCATTGGTCCATCGCCGAGAACCATTCTGGCGAATGGGGCCGAAAGACGATGTCAATTGCAGGCTCGACCAAACCATTCGCTTCAAGCCATCGCCTAGCTACCATCACCCGATGGCGATGCTCACCTGCGAGCAAATCGTACAGGTCGAAGAGCAAGCTAAAGGAATCCAAGTTGTACTGATGGGACAGACCGCGAAAGGCGCTCCGATTGATCACATAGCGATGAGGGCCCGCTTCCTCATCTTTCAAAGTGCCCCTGCAATAATTCTCGCACTCCTCCTTAGGCAGTTCCGCCAACAGCGCATCTTCGTATTGCCAACGATTCCTCTCCGTATTGAGCTGCCAAACCGTGAGATACCCTGACCGTGTCAGCAAATCGACGAAATAGGCATCATCTGCGGGATGCTGGATAAGATAAGGAACGATATCCTCAAAGGTTTGAATGCCTTTGTCTTTCTTTCGTGCGCCTTCCAAGACGGCGTTGATTGCGCTCCTCATCGCCTCCGTCAAATCCATATGGGCAGCCCAGCGATCAGCTTCCTCATCACTCACAGATTCAACAGCACCTGAAACAGCGGCAAGGAGATTGCTTTCGGCTAGATCGGCAGGAGCGCAATAATTGGGATTAGCAACGAGTTTTATCCCCGCCGAGGCGTAAGCTTGCGCGACGAGCCGCGAGCAGAATTGCTTGCGAGTCCATTGGTTAGAGCCGCCGACGGCAGCCCTCACGGCTTCCCGTGTCGAATACTCACACCCAATGCGCTGCCGGACAAATTGGCAAATTTGTTCGGCTTGGTCCGGCCTAAGACCTGCTTTGAGCCGGAACACATGCAATGCGCACTCGTCTTCAAAAAACAAGCGTTGCACATTCCTCGCGTGCACCCCCTCCGACGTCGCATCAATGACCGATCCGTGCTGGACGCAAACCAACGCATGCGAAATGTCGCTCTTCGTTCCCCATCGAATAGCCTTGCTTACGGCTGCGGTGGTCGTTGTAAGGACGATATCGCCCCGCACCAGGCTCGACATCTTTACACGTTTCATGACGCTTACTGCTGCTGGCTAATCGACGATCGTCCCTTATCTGCTTATCAATGAGAAGCTCAGCCTTCAGCCGCCTTTTTGGAGCGACGTGCGTTCGCGGTTGCGGAGGCCGTGTCACCCTGTGGCATAAACGGCATGCGAGGTGGCGCCGTCCGCCACATAAGTTCGACCTCCTCGTGCGTGAGACCATAGGCCTGATTCACAAGGTCCGATAGCCGGCGTTCGGCCGCGAACACCTCCGCGCGGAGCCTTTTTGCAGGATCAACCGTTGCGCCAAACTCCCGCTTGAGTTCGGCAACTTCCGCCGCAGAGAGCTTTCGCTTCTTTGGCAAGGCATCACGAACCGCTGCAAGGAACTGATCGCCAGCAAGCAAGGAAGCGGACGCAAGGCTTGGCTTGAGAGCCTTGAACTCAAACGCGACTTTGAGCCATTCGGCTATGTTTTGGTCGGCAACCTGTATCTGCTCGGCCAGTGAAGAAGCTTGCTCGACCAGTTCGCCGACTTCGGTACGCGCGACTTCCCCGAGCGGCGCTACCGGATAGGTCTCCATGAATGAGGTGAAGAACCGCAGCGCTTCGTCCTTCCCATGCTGCGCCCTTCTCCATGCGAACCACCATCCAATGGGGGCATTCAAGGAGGCCGCGACATCCGGCGCGGCGGACGGAAGGAAGTAGCAGGTATTGTTCGTAAATCGCTGGCGGCGATCAACCAGGAACGACGGCGTCCAAGCAATATCGACGTAAAGCGTTTTCGGAGCATCGAAGGCGGCGTAGTAGCCGCACGGCCGGAGCTCCCACCAATAGCGGCCTTGATCTTCCCTGTGGCGAAGTCCCTTCGGACGCCCACCGCGGGGATCTGGAATGACTTCAAAGGATTTCAAGTGACGATAGATTGCCGGATAGGTTTGCTCGAATAGTCGTTCGGCGGCCTCCTCGTCGGGCGCACCGGCCCAAGGCCACGGATGATCGGAACTCGACTTCATCACGATCATGAAGAGGCCGGTATCAGGACACGACCAGCGGGAAATATCCTGTCCGCGCAGGTAGGGCCGGAATAACGCAGCCGACGCCGGGTCTTCGGCGATCAAGCGTTCACGCGTCGCAGCATCAACGATGTAGGCCTCATTGAGACCAGTCTTGATGCCGTAGAGGGGATCGGCACCAAGCACCGCACGTAGTGGCGCGCCACGCTCCCGGATCTTGTTGAGAAGATTAATTCCCTCGGGCCGATCTAGAACCCAACCGTCTCGCGCAAAATGACGGCGTGGCAAGACGAAATTATAGGCCGGGTTGGCAACCGCCTGATCGAGATTTTTGTCGGGGACGTCATCCCGCGGCATCGCGCAAACGACCGTGTTTTCTGGCGGCGCACCGGGACCGGGCCTTTGCAAGACCAGCACGGAGGGAAATACGTCGGCATCGGGGAAGAACCGCTTCGCGTGACCAAAATCAGCGACGAATTCAACCCAGGCCTTCGTCTCGAACAGCCCGCGCAGGCGCTCGGCATAGTCGGCGCGCATCCATTTGTTTGTGACGACGTATGACAATCGCCCGCCCGGGCGGAGCAGTTTCAATCCCTGCTCATAAAAATAAACGTAGAGATCGGCTTGGCCGGCGAACGTTTCATAGTGTTCTTCCAGCGCGGTCTTATAGGAACGGATCAACTCTTGACGGACATAGGGCGGGTTACCAATCACCGCATGAAAGCCGCCGTGGAGTTGCTCGCTCTCCCATTGCGTCCATACACCGGGAAAAGCGACCTGCCAGTTGTGGAAGCCTTCGTTGGCAATGAGTTCCCGGGCTCTCCGGAGAATGCCCGCAAACCGGAGCGCGTTCGCCCTGCCCGGGCTTGGAATCTGGTCAAGGACGTCCCGCGACTGCGCCGTCCCGCCGTTTTCGAGCGCCGGACCAAGCGTGAGCCGTCCTCGCGCAAGATCGAAAGGATCGCCAAATTGGCCATCGAGCCAGCTCTTTGTCGCCGTCTCGTCAGCCTTATCAAGCTTGAGCCAGTCGAGCGCGTATAGCAGCTTCAAGAAGCTGTTGAAGGGTCGCGTCTCATTTTCAATGCCATCGAAGAGCGTCTTCGACTGATGAACCTCGGCGATATCGATATCGTTGACCCGCTCCAGCTTCTGCATCGCCGCAGCTTGCGCCATCGCTTTCTGGATAGGCTCGTTGATCAAGAGCTGACCACCGCGGTCCGTCAGCCGATCCATCGCCTCCCTTATCCAAAAACCAAACAGCGAATTGCCACAGCGGAGGTGATGATCAAGGAAGGAGAGTGGCGCTCCAACGGTGAAGGTATGCAGCCACAGCGCCACCTTTGCCAACTCAACGGCCATCGGGTTTTTATCGACACCGTAGATGCAGCGCTTGAGGACTGTCCTGCGAACGATGTGGCGGTCGTCCAGGTGCTCGACGACAAACGGCCACTGGTGCAGCGTTGCTTGTCTTATGATGTCAACACGCGTTTGCTCTATGCTGGCGACAACGGGCGACCGGTACGGCTTGTCGCTCCAGTCCACAACCTGTTCCGCCTCGGCGATGGCGGCCAAGGCCTTATCGGCAAGCCAGTCGACGAGATTGACGAGGAAATGCCCAGAGCCCATGGCCGGATCGCAAACGCGCAGCTCAAGGATATGAAGTGCGGGGTCAAATCCTTGAAGAAGCGCGAGCCTGCTTTCCACCGGGCGCTTATCCTTCGCGAGCTTGGCTGCCTCCGCCTTGAACGTTGCTAGCCTCTCCTCGACGAATGGACCTACTGACTTTTCGATGATGAGCGAAACAAGGCTGTCTGGAGTGTAGTAGCTCCCCGATTCATGACGCGCGGTATCGTCGGCATCGACCACGATTGCGCCGGCTTTCGCGTCGTATCGAAGCCCGTATTCCAAGGTCCGCTCGTAAATCGTGCCAAGCTGTTGCACGCCAAGGTCACGGTAGTTGATGTAGCGAAAGGTACCAGGCGTCTCTTCCCGATGTGACAGCTTGAAAATTAGGTGAGCAATGACGGCGTCAGGAAGTTGAACGCGGCCAAGCAAGGGTGCACCATCCTGCGCGAACAGCCCTCCATTATAAGGCGGGATGCCGAGCGCATCGTCGCCCTCCGAGATCGCCTTGAACACCGCCGTCAACTTCGGCCAAAACGTTGCGATGGTTGAAGAGAAAACCTGCCCTTTGCTGAAACGATCGGCAATCTCTCCGCGCATGGTCGTAAGCGAATACGATTTGTAGGGCTCCTGGCTATCCGGAAGAAGCTCGCGGTCCTCGGCATAGACAACGAAAAGCAGGCGATACAGCAGAATGAGCGCGCTCTGGCGCACACTTTCGAGGTAGCCCGCATCGATGGAAGCTGGACGCGCGGTATCATGCTTGTGGATCGCAGCGACCACGCCCGGATAGAGATCGTGAAAGACGAGGTGGGACAGGTCGCGTGTAACGCGGGCTTCCCAATTTTTTCCTTCATCGCGAGCCAGATCATGGAACGTGCGCGGCCCGTCGACCGGCAGAAATGCCTGCCTGCCAAACATCAGTGCGAACAGCTTCAGAGAATGCAGCGGCGTCAGAAGTGGGTTCGCCCGTTCGACGAGATCAAGCTCGTGGCCAGGGAGCTCAAGCGCTTTCCCTAAATCGATCTCAAAAAAGTCCTCAGAGACCGACAACGCGCCCTGAAAATAAAGCCGCCATTTGACGCCATTCGTCAGGATGCCAAGGCGGACTTTGCCGGATGTCTGGACATCCACCCGGCTGAGGTATTGGAGCATCTGGTTTGAGGGAACGCCTTCTTCTGCCTCGCTCCGATCGGAACGATCAAGCGTTCGACCCCAGCGCTTGGCTTCGAGAATCGCAAGACCATGCTGGTAGCGCTTCCAGTGGTCCTTTTCGGCCACGGCACGGTTCCGCGCGGCGGTGTCTTTAAATAGAACCGCGTCCGGTATTTGTTTGCGGCCCTTCGATGAAAGGGTCTGTTGAACTTCGACTTCGCTCCACCCGAGGATTTCCAGCACCGGGTAGATGAGTGTCTTCTCAGTTTGCGCTTCATTCGGCTTGTTGACAGCGAGCAAGCTTTGGACGCGCTCTGCCAGCTTGTGCTTGAGCTCTAGAACACTTGTCTCGGACAAATCTTGCCACGCGGAGCTACGCGTTATGCCCTCGAGTAAATAGTCGCGGGTGAAAAGATTGCCAGAAATCAAGTGAAAGCCCTTCGGTGTGTCAGGAGGCCGAGTTACGCGACGTTTGCGGTACCGTCGGACAGCAGCTGCAAGCAGAAGCGATTGTGCCGACAGGCCATTGATATCTCAAGCTGTTTTGTTACTGAAGAGCGGCTTGTCCCAAGCAAAGTAACGGCAGATCAGCTTCGAAGCTCGTTGTGGAACTGGACCTGTCTCGGATTCGGTGCCTGGTCCGTTCCCACCGGCCGGTCTTGATCTAACCTCGGTGCTGAAGCTGCTGCGCATGATGGGACGGGCTAGCACGTCGCACGCTGATATCCACTTATTTCAGGTAGGTCCATTGACACCTGCCATCGCGGCAAACGGCAGCAAGACGTGCCGAACTTCAATCTGTGCGGAGACATCGCGTTCGTGATCGGTGCGAAAGCGTTCGATCGAGGGCGTGGCCTCGCCGTTTGTGATTCCACCGCGGGACTTCAAAGGAGTGGCCTGTGCTATGATAGCCGCCTGAACCTGCTGCAACGCAAAGGCCAAGTCTCCATCCATGACGTAGCCTAACATACAGCCAACCGGCAGGCCCTCGGCGTATTGCTCCGTTACAAAACGCATGAGGCCATCGTTTACATAAGGCGTCGCGAGCGAAGAGCGCCTGCCCTGGTGGATGGTATTTAAGCGCTTGCACTCATAGGGAAGATAGGTCTCCCGGTCAAAATCCAGCAAAACCGCCAAGTCAACAATGCCTTTGCTGTACTTGGCGCCCTGATCATTTGTCCCAAAAGGCTCGAACTGATATTCAATCCAATGGCAAAGGGTGCGAACCACGGGATCTTTCAAAAGCAAGTCGATGAGATTGGTCGTGATGTCGTCTTCTTCAGGCTGCCCAGGCAAGCGGGCCACACAGCTGTTCCAGACGTGCAATACGCGCTGGAGAATACGTTCATCGAGGCTTATGAACTGACGCTTCCAGCTTTGCGGATCGCCGAGCATCATACAGCACGGCTCCGGCCCGGCCCGATATAGGCCACCGTTTCGAGATCGCTGGCGACCGCGTCCGCATCCGCAAGAGCCGTTGACTCCAGCCAAAAGCGCTTTTGCATCGGCTTGATCAAATAGAGATTGTTTTCGACGAACACGCGCAAGTCCGGCAACAGTTGGAAGTTGCCGTCGAGCGGGCGATGAATGTGTGCCGCAAGGCGCGCGATCGAACTCTGCAAGGACTCGGCTTTTTCTTCGACATAATTCCTTTTGGAAGAATCCAGGCTCAGGCGGAGCACGGCGAGATCGGCATTCGCCGCCTCAAGAGTGGCGTTCACCTCAACGCCTTCCTTCAGCCAGCCATCGAAGCGACCGATCAGCGTGCGCGCATAGCTTTCCCGATCATGCTGTGTCGGGGCTTTCCACAGCTGCGGATAGCTACCCTGATGCGGCTGCGTGGCCGGGATAATCTGCGTGACCGTATCCTCGATCAGCGTGATCTCGCCGTCCGAAAGACAGAAGTAGTCATAGGTGAGACGATCGATCGCGGCCAGTGTAGTGTCAGAGCCACCGGTCAGTTCAAAGGGCCTGCGCGCGCGCTCGACTTCGCGGTCAATCAATTTCACGAGCTCGGCGCTTGCCAGCTTCGCCTTCTCAGGTTCGGGCAAATCGTCAACATCAGGGAACGGCAGATTCAGAAGTTCTGCTTGCTGAACTTCGGGGCGCTCGGCACCAAAAGATGCCGTGCCGTGGAATGCGAACCAAAGCGCAACCCGGCTATTGAGGATCGCCGTCAGTACCTTGGCGCGATCTTCCTGCCCTGCGGGAACGGAAATGGCCTGAATGATATGCTGAAACGTCATGGCCTCTTCGGTGTAGGCCGCACGCAGGCGCCACTGCGTCGTTTCCACGCCGCGCGGGATAAGCACCCGCGTTCCCGAGAAACCGCGTTCGAAGCCCATGCGTCGAACCCGCCGTGAGCGCGCCGGCTTTAACTCCGTTACAGGCTGCGCCAATCGGCAGAATGCTTCGATGGGAAGGTCCGGCAACTGCCCGACGAACTTGCTCATATGGAACGATGAGGAAGCGCCCGACTCCGATCCGTGAAAGGGTTGATAGCCTTGGCCAATCACCCATTGGCCGTCCAAATCCATACCACGCCGTTTTAGGCCACCGAAATCCTTGATCAATGCCGCAAGGTTCGGAAGACGAGACATGTAACTGAAGAGCTTCGCATCCGGCTCCCGCATCCACAGCCGATGTTTGAAAGCTAAACCGTCACGCTCCACCGTCGCCGAATTCAGCGTTAGCTTGTCGGTGCTGCTCAGCGTAATCATGCGCTTCAATTGCAGGTTCAAATCTGCCTTCGGAGCCCAATAGTCGAACTTATAAGGCACCTGCGGGCGGTCGTTGGCCCCAAAAATGATCAGGGCTGCGGGCCGGATAGCCCCATCGAACAACTGAAATCGCAGGTCCGCGAAGTTTATCACGCGAACAATTTTGCTTCCCGTGACAAGCCGTCGGCGCGCCTCCAAAGAGTTGGCGGCATGGTTGTGCAAGAATCCCATCGCCGGGAGAAGAAACGCTACGAGCCCTCCAGGACGGAGATGCTTGAGCGACTTCCAGACGAAGGCCCACGCGTCCTCGCGGCTTGGCATCGGGGCATCGTTTTTCTCGGACCAACGAAGTGAAGCGCGTTCCGGCCCGCGCCGGCTTGTCCACGGAGGGTTGCCGATTAAAACCTCGAAGGTCGCAAGCTCCTTGTCAGGATCGACGAAGAAGTCACGGCGGACGAGCGTTTTGCCCCAGAGTTCAGGCAACAGCTTTCCGCGCTTGATCATCGCGCGAATATCCGGCGGTGATACTTCCTCCAAGAGAGCCACGTAGAGCGAGAAGACCGCCACACGCACGGCACTGCCGTTCAGGTCCCAGCCATGCATGCGTTTGAGGATCGAAAGCAAGCTATCCCAGCGAATGGTGCGTGATTGCCGCCCCGTTCGCCAGTGCTCGCACAGGCGCTGGAATGATCGAACGAGAAAAACGCCGGAGCCGCACGCAGGATCGAGGAAGTGCCCTTTCTCCCGGGTCACCGCAGGCAGAACGTCCCACAGTTGCGAGACAACGGTGTCAGCGAGAAACATGGGCGTGTAGTAGGCGCCTTGCGCTTTCCGCTCATCTTCCCGCTCACCCAAGAAGCGATCATAGACAGCGCTCACGAGTTCAATCGGAATGTAGCGGAAATCGTATCCCCAGAAACGGAACTGGCCTCCCTTGGCCATTTCTTCGCGTCCGCTGCGGAAACGCGCAAGCACGTCAAGATGCGCCTCTGTGACGGTCGGGGCCTTCGCCGCTGACTCGAACGAGCACGGCGCGACGAAAAGATCGCCATTGAAGTCATCGCGCAGCGTGGAAAACAACGTCTTGAGCAGCTTGACGTCGCGGGCTTCGAGCAAAGCAGAAAAGCTGCTGGCCTTCTTTCGCGTTGCACCTTCGAAGTATTCCGACGTGATGATCTCGCGATCTTCGAGATACGCGATAAACATCGCCTGAATCAGAAGCGCCTGCGCCGCGTCGGTGTTGAGGTTTGCCTTGCAAAGCTCCTGATGCGAGGCATTGAGATTGCCCAGCAGCACCTCATCGATGCGTTCTTTGGAATCAAAGAACTCTGCATGCTCTCGCCACAGGCGGCCGGACTCGGCCCCGTAGATGAGGTTGCTTATCTCCAACGCGTCCGTGGTGGCATCAAGCGCCACCACGAGGCAGCGCCGGTCAAAATCCTGTCCCCACTCGCGTTGCGGCAAACGTGCCAATGAGAAGGCCCGCAGCGTATCCTGCGTTATCACAAGCAGCAGGCTGGCGAGCCCCTGATTCCAGAGCGCGCCATGAATATCGACCACGCGCGTTGCGTCGTATTCCTCGACTTGAAGCATGGCGATCGTCGGAACGCCCTGAACGCAGAGCACCCCCGAGAGGCCAAGGTCATCGAGCGCCGATCGGATCGCCACTGCGTGCGGTGTATCGAGGACGGCACCCGACGTCTCGTAGAACTCCGGCGATTGCCGCGTGGCTAAGCCAAGCCGCGCCTTCCACGGGTCGGAAATGACTTGAGCGCGCGTCACGACGAACGCCTCGCGGCACGGGGCGCTTCCCGGAATTCAATCGGCGGAAACTGAAACTGACGCTGATCGGAAACAGGAAGAAGCCGGTGCAGTTCGCTTCCGAGCTCGATCATCAGCGGCGACATCGGGCAGATGATGATCGGCTTGGCACGTGCGCTTTCCCCGCCGTGCCGCGCCAGGTGGCATGTCTGGCCCACTGGATCGATCACGACATCGCGATCGGCAAGCTTGGCCCACGGAACGCCATTGCAGAGACGGACGAGATCCACCGACAAGCTGCTTAAATGCCCGGTCCGAATGCCGAAGGTCTCGGTAAGGCACCGAAGCACGCGTGCGGCAACGAGATCCCCGACACTGAACGCCGGGACATAGCCTTGGCGATCCGAGAACGGCGGCAGCACGCGCTTCCAGTGGCGATACGTCTCCACCGAAATCCCAACGGTCTCCCGTAACTGACCAGCCGTGAACTGCACCGTTTGCTACCCCAAGGAATCATGGGGTAAACCCCCAAATAAAACCTTACGGGCATGGACGCCCGAGGTCAACAATTTCGTTCTATTTTTGTTCTTTCAAAACTCAAACAATATCAATATGTTGATCGAATCCGTCCCCAAACTGTCGAAAGAGCCGCGGTACTGTGGCCCCTGTGCCAGCCTTCCTGCCTTAGAGTTCACCCCCAGGAGCGTTCCACCACGACAAGAAATTCGTGTTCGACGGCGTATTCGACAGCAAGGATCTGTTGGCCGTTTTCAGCAACGACTTTTACGTGCTGGAGCGGAATGCGCGGCCTGAAAGCGACCGCAAAAACCGAACTATTCGCCGCGATCGAGGAATGGGACGGCAATCGCACCCTGGAATAGGACCATGACAAGGTCAATTGAGCACGCTGATGTCTAACGACCTAGTAATCCGGTGGAGACAGCATCTTTGACCGGATCACAGGGACGGTCGGTTTCGGACCCATCTGCTCGACGACCGCGCGGACCGCTTCAACGTAGTAGGATGCGGCTGACGGCGCGACGTAGATCGCAACGACCAGCTTCTCGATGTCACACTCGATCAACTCGCCTTTGCCGAAGTTTTTGAGCAGGACGTTCGCTCGAAGCTCGCGCTCGTGCTGAAACTCCATGCGCTTGATGAACGACGCGTAGTGTCGGTGGCCCTTTTCTATGGGATCGTTGTCGAAATCCATATAGCGCACGTCGTCAAGGTTGATGTCTTCCCGGCCAAACGCGCTCTTTAGTCGTTCCTCGGTGGACTCGATCGCGGCGCAATTCCCATAGAGTTGCCACATCGCTGCGGACTCGTGCTCGTTCTTATGCCAACAATTCACCCCGAAACGGATAGCGACATCCTTGAGCATTGCCGGTGCATTCAGTTTTTGCTCAGCCTCCACCACCGCAGCGTCAAGCATGCTCGGGTCACGGCCAGGAAAACGCGCCACTATCTGATCTCGGGCATTTTTTAACTGATCCACATAGTTGGCGGCGATTTCCTCATGGGCCTTCACGTGGCTGCGAGGCATGTAGCCCTCGAAGGGGTCATTCAATTCGCTCGGTGGAGCGAAATAAAGCCTTGGTTGACAACATGCTCACCAACTTTGCGAGGTCGAGATACCTCCATATCCGCATCTTGGCATCCCGCTAGACGTAGTGAACCTTCGGCTCTTCGATCCCACAGCCGGCCAACACAAGCATGAGATACACCCGCGCGCCTACCGCGTCATTATGCTTCTCACTGCCGAATTCGAGGAGTTGCGTGAGCAAAATGCTCGCTGCCGGCGTGTGGAAATTTCGCGGTGCCGTTCTGGAAATAACGAGTTGCGGCGCGTAGGGACTTCGATCGGCTTTTTATACAACTCGCAATCGATCTCGGCGCGCAGCAGCGCAATGTCGAGCATGGCGACGTTTTTGGCTTGTCTTGATCACGTCTTCGTCCTTGGACCTTCTGACGCACCTCGACAAGGCGGTCGGACGCGCGGCTCACGTTGAGGCGTTCATCGAGGCCACTGTGATCGGCCCCAGCGAGCGCTTGTCGGCGAACCTTGCTCGCGAACGTGGCGAGAGAGACCGCGATTGAAGCGCTTCTCAAGCACCTTCTGCAGGCCGGAATGCTGATGAGCGGTTCTGCGGCGCGGACGTCTCGTATCGCCCCCACCTCATTTACTCCTCATCCGGCGGCAGGATCCGCATTGGCGCATTGTAATACATTGATTTAACGAAGAAAAATTGCCATTGCCAGAACCGCTCAATTCGTTCATATTAGCTCAATTAGTGCAAAACTGCACAACAAGCGCGAAAAGGAGCGATCGTGGCCCCACCCATCAAGCGTTTCCAGCCAGGCGACCGGACGTATGTCCGGGCGCAGCGCGTCTGGCTCACCCTCGCCTGCCGCATCGAACACGGCGGCGGTACTCTCACCTACGGTGACCTGGCTGCGGAAATGGGCATGGACCGGCGTGCTGGCATTGGCCTACACCGCGAACTCGGCATCGTCGGGACGTATTGTATCCAGAACGACCTACCGGCGATCGGCTGCATCGTGGTCTCGCAGGAAACGGATACTCCCGGCCCCGGCGTCATCAGCCGTCCTGGCCGCACGTGGCGCGACGACCAGCGCGATGCGCTGCGCACCAGGTGGTTCGAGTTTCGCGTGCCAACGACCGGTACGTTCCGGCAAGTCTGGGAAGAAATGCAAGAGGAGGCGGTGTAGCTACCTCCACATCGCCTCTTTGCGCTGCTTCGCGACCGTGTAGGTCTTGAAGGCGAGACGCGCCTTGAACACCTCAACGCCATTGGCGAGGTTGCCCAACGCTTCCTGCACGTCGGCGCGCGTGACCGCGGACAAATGCCCGACAATGACTTGCTTCAGCACCAGCCTGTCGGCGAAGTCGGCAAAGTAGAGACCGTTATCAGGGTCTCTATCGTTAAGCCCGAGAAAGAGCCGCATTTCACTTTCGTATCGCCAGTGCAGATACTTGGTCGTGAGGACCCGGTACATTTCCTTTTGATTTTCTGGCGCCTTGCCCTCAATTACATGCACGCGTGGCGTCAGTCGCTTCTTGGTGTAGCTGACCTTCGCCAGCAAATTGGCCGGTATGTCGAAGCCGAGGCAAAGACCTGTGTGTTTTGCCGCATAGTGACTCCACTGGACCGGGTTCGTCCATTTACGGCTGAAGCATAGCATGCCGAAGCGAAGATCGAACTGCTGCCGCCAGATGTTGAACCGGGCGCGTACCGTCTGGTCGGTCGATGACGGGAGAAGCTCGAAGGGGTCGTTGAGGTCGGCAATGGTGGCGATTTTCAGTCGCCGCCGCCTGATGTCATCGAGTCCGAAGTCTGGTCCGACGAAGTGGTAGACCCGAACGTTTCCTCGCTTGGTTTTAGTCCGGGTGCGACTTCTTTCCATTCCCACGTCTCCGCATGTTTGGCGAACGCAAGGGTCTGCTCGACGTCAGCGTAGAACTGCGCCGTCGCGCTTTGGGCTTCACCGACATAGCCGCCCTCGAAGTCGAGGGCACCCAGAACGTCGGTGTGATAGTGTAGCTCTCCTCCGGGAGGCCAAATGGTTATTTCAAAGATTGAAGCTGCTCAGCGTCAACTCGACACGGCAATAGAGCTGTACTTGCACGAGTGATCCAGGACGTTTCTGAACTGCGCATCATTCATCAAGACGTCTGAGACGCGGTGAAAGCTCGCCAGCAGAAGCTCGCCTACGAGCCTTCGGTACCTGGCGAGAACAAGCTCAACGAACGTCGACGGCCCAAGCATCTCTTCGCCGGTCTGGTGAAGTGCGGATGCTGCGGGGGCGGGTACATTATGATTTCGAAGGATTGGTGGCTTGCTATCGCATCGGTGGTTGCGGGGTCAGGGTTTGAACCTATGATCTTCAGGTTCGTAGTCAGTCGGCGGCTCGCGCAGGCGGAGTTGAGCTCAACGATATTCAGAACAACCCACCTATCTGCACGACTTAGCCGCCGATTCAACGACCTCAGCATTAACTTGTTCACCTCGGGTCAGCCCTCTGCGACCGTGATGGGTCGCCCGAGCTCATTCCTAGATTAGCCGTGAGAGAGATTTTCGCCTCCAACAGGAACGGCGTTGGTTGTGGTCGATGGACCCACATCGACGGGTTCAGCGAGAACATCATCATCCGCTACATCCGGGAGATCGAAGCCCGCGACTGATGATAGCTGGAGCTACTGATGATAGCTGGAGCGCCGATGAAGAGGAGACGGGCCATGACGGGAATGCACAAGGCGCAACGAGAGGTGCCAGCGCCAACGCAGCGGCTGTTCCTGACACGCCGGGAGGCTGCCATCGAATTGCGGATGTCGCTGGCAAAACTGGACCGCGTGATCGCGCGCGGCGAACTGAAGGCCAAGAAGCACGGACACTCGGTGGTGGTGATGGCAAGCGAGATCACGCGCTATATCGAACAATGGCCCGACGTACAACCGCGCGCCGTTCGTGGTGCGCGGTGAAGACTAATTTTCAGCTACGAGCCTTACGTTGCGTCTCTAACGCCGCATATTCAGGCGACCGCCTTGAGCTGCGGCCTCGGCCGCGCAAGGTGGCGCTCCCATGCATTCATGATGCCCATGCGGGGCTTCCAGAGCCGATTGCGCCGGTAGGCGCGTTTGACCTTGTCGCCCGGATTGTGTGCCATGCAGTAGCCGATGGCATCGGGATTGAACTTCATGGTTTCGCCGTCGTCCTGCAGCTCATTTTCCGCCCACGTCTGGAAGGTGGCGCGCATGCCGTGCGGCGTCGCGTTCTTCTTCAGCGTATCCACGAGCAGATCGCGCATGGTGTTTTCCGAGATCGGCTGCTCGAACGGATTTTTGAGCTGACTGGCATCGCCGGGCCACAACAGCCCGACCGGCTGGCCGGGGAAGGTTTCTTGCAGGTACGCAATCTGCTGCTTGAGCACGGCGACGAGACGCGGCACCATCGGCAGGATGAACGGATGGCCGTCGTCATCGACCTTCATCAGGTCGTTCGGCACCGTCCATTTCGGTCCCGGCCGCAACGGATCGTCAGCACCGCCTTCCAGATCGAGATGGTCGATGTGCAGATAGCGCACCGCATTGGTGCGCAGGTTAGAGAGGATCAGCGCTTCAAGCGCGCGTGCCGACTGGCTCTTGATGGCGCGCAGCTCGACCATGAACTCAGGCATCTTCTCTGCGTTGAGCGCTTTCATGGGTCCGCGAATCCGCCCGCGCTTTTTGACGGGCTTGCCGAGCACCGCGACGATAGCCTCAACGCTTGCCGGATCGCCCATGGGACGCAGTTCTTCCCTCGCCGCCGCCTTCAGGACGCGGGCAACCAGCGCACGCACTTCCTCGGCCATCGCCGGCTTGGCGTCCCAGATCGGACGCATGACGTCGAGCACCTCGGGCGTGCCGATTTTCTCAATCGGCAGGTTGTTGATCGCCGTGCAATAGATCGGAATGATCCGCTTCATGCCTGCGGCATCCTTGGCGTTCTTGCGCTTATCAGCCCATCCTGCGACGACTTTCGTGCCATAGGTTTCGAAGGTCGGGCCGGTCTTGCGGCGCCCCACGCCTTTGGTGGCCTCAGGATAGATGCCCTGCTTGATGTCGTCGTGCAGTTTGAGATGCGCGGCGAGCGCGGCGCTGTAAGAGAAATCCTCGACGCTGCCGAGTGGCGTGAGCTTGGGCTGGCGCTTCTGGCTCTCCTTCAGCATGTGCTTGGGCTTCTCCCACTGCGAATAGAACAGACGCGAGTTGCCGGTCACGAGCAGTTTGAAGCTCCGATGGTGTTCATCAGTATAGAGCTTCTGCTTGCGCTTGCCTTTCTCGTCCGGCCCGCCGTCCGGCAGGGAGTGAAGATTCTTGGCGTTGAAAAACTTGGTCATAATTTCGGAACTTCTTAAGTTCGATTGGGCGTAATGCCCAGTCACCCTTCGAGGGATTATCTAGTTTGATTCCGTTTTTAATTCAAGGCGGCCCGAGGCGGGTGATGAGAGATGCGGACGCAAGACATGGATTGAGGAGAAAAGCCCTGAATTAACAAAATCTTGCCGTCATGCGCGCGATGCGCGGGAAGGAGATGGGAGGAGGATTGAGGAGGCTTGATAATACCGCTGGCTGGGGCGGGAGGATTCGAACCTCCGCATGGTGGAATCAAAATCCACTGCCTTACCACTTGGCGACGCCCCAACAGCCGAAGACGGGACGGCAGGCGCCTCCCCGGACCTCAAATCGGCCACG
>JAJYAH010000586.1 GCA_021779635.1 Pseudomonadota bacterium
TAACAATCCGACCAATCCATCCGGCTTCGTGGGTGGCGCGCAGGCAGGCTATAACTGGCAGTCGGGTGCGATGGTGTTCGGCCTCGAAGGCGACATCCAGGCCACCGGCGCCGACGATACGTTTGCGCCCTGGAAGTTTTCGAACCCATGGTTCGGCACGGTACGCGGCCGGGTCGGCTATTCGTTCAACAACGTGCTGTTTTATGGCACCGGGGGTCTCGCGTTCGGCGAACTGCGCGGCGATACATTCGGCCTGTCTGAATCCCATACCGATGCGGGCTGGACCGCGGGCGTCGGCGCCGAATTCGGCTTCGCCCCGCACTGGACCGCCAAGGTCGAATATCTCTATGTCGATCTCTCCGACAGCCGCTTCACCATTACCGGCGCGCAGAACGGTTACCAGTTCGGGCTGGTGCGCGCCGGCGTGAACTATCACTTCTGATAGCAACAAGAAAACACCGTGTCGCAAACTCCCGGCCGCTTTGCGGCCGGGATTTTTTTGGCATGCGCGCTGGAGCGACTTCAGGCCAAAGCCTGCTCTCGTACCTGATGCGGAGCGGATCGCGGGTCGCGCAAAACTCCGGTTCTGATTGAGTCAGAGCCGATCGGCTTCAGGATGAAATCACCAGATTGACCGCTTTCGGGCCTTTGCCCTTCTTGTCCGGCTCGACTTCGAATGTGATGCGCTGCCCTTCGGTCAGATCCTTCAACCCCGCGCGCTCCACGGCGGTGATGTGAACGAACACATCGCGGCCGCCATCATCGGGCTTGATGAAGCCATAGCCGCGTTCTCCGTTGAAGAACTTGACCGTACCAGTCATGGCCATCGGGAAACTCCTCCCCCGTCGTGCTTCGCCGTTACGCGCCAGCGTATCGGCCCGACCGGACATTCGCTGCCGGAAAGCTTGGCCATCTCGGCGGAAGGCGCGATATCGCCGATCCGCCCAAAAATTTTGAGGCCTTGTCACTCCGCCGCTACCATTCGCGGAAGCGGAACGTAAAGCCAGTCCCAACGGGCGGAGCATAATACGGTTCCCGGCAAAATGCCTACCGTTCAAATCGGACTTTTCGCTGCGTTTTCACAGGATGCGCCGACCGGGGATCGGGGCTTGCGAGGCTGCCCGGCTTGCCGGGTTACGGTTTCGGCGTCTCCAGCCTGAAGCGGCCGGCGCCGCCCTGACCGAGCGGCTTTTCAAGTTCGGGCAGGATCGCCTTGAGCTCGCCCAAAAGCTTCCAGGGCGGATTGACGATCAGAAGCCCGGCCGAAGTCAGGCCGCCCTCGGCGGCCTGAGGCGCGACGCTGAATTCCAGACGCAGGCATTTTCCCGGCTGCGCGCCGGCGGCCGCCGTCTCGGCGACCTGCCGCGCCAGGTTGTCGGTGGCGCGCCGGCTCTTCACCGGGTACCACAGCAGATAGCTGCCGGTCGGCCATTTGGCGAAAGCTTGCGCGAAACCCTCGGCCATCCGTTCGAACTCGTCCTTCTGCTCGTAAGGCGGATCGATCAGGACCAGGCCGCGACGTTCCTTCGGCGGCACGAAGGCCGGCAACGCCATCCAGCCGTCGAGGTCGACCACCCGGGCCTGGGTGTCGCGGCGCAACGCATCGATCAGGCGCTTGCGGGCTTTCGGTTCGACTTCGCAAGCCGTCAGGCGGTCCTGCGGACGCAGCAGCGCCCGCGCGATCAGCGGCGATCCGGGGTAGGTCTCAAGGTCGGCTTGCGGATTGAAGGCCCTGACGATGTCGAGATAGGGCGCCACCAGCGGCGCGGTGGCATCCGAAAACCGCGCCTGCATCAGCCGGGCGATGCCGGTCAGCCATTCGCCGCCGCGGCGCGCCTCATCCGAGGTGAGGTCATAGAGCCCTGCGCCGGCGTGGGTATCGATGACGCGGAACGCGGCCGGCTTTTCCTGCAGATAGATCAGAATACGCACCAGCACGATGTGCTTGATGACATCGGCAAAGCCGCCGGCATGAAAGGCGTGACGGTAATTCATGGCAGAGGGGTTACGACATCAGGCCAAGAAAGTAACCCTGGTCATTCCGGGGCGAAGCGCAGCATCGGACCCGGAATCTCGAGATTCCGGATCTGGTGCTAACGCACCATCCCGGAATGACGTCGTCTGTTAGCCGCCGCGCATCGGCGGCATCAGCACCTGGTCGCGACGGCAGCCGTGGCGATCGATTTCCTCGCAGGCGCGGAACTGCAAGTCCTTGCTCATGCAGATCCGCACCTCGCTGAGCCGGCTCCGGTTGCAGATCACCGCCATCGAAGCGGTGCTGAGCCCCGGATTGACCTTGACGAAGGCGTCCTCGATCTCGGCCGGTGCTACGCTCTTCGGTTCGGACAGATTGAGAAATTCGGGCGGAATTTTCACGACGGCGCGCGCCTTGCGGATGGTCTCGAAATAGGGCCGCGGACCCAGCCCGGCGCAGGTGCCATGCTTTTTCCACTCGTTGAAGATCAAGCCCGGCGCCGGCATCAAATCCAGCATCGACCGCATGATATCCCGGTCCAGCCAGGAATCCCGGTCGCAATATTCGGGAAAGCCATGCTCATATTGCGGCCACAGGCCATGGACCACAAAGGAGAACGGTCGCCCGCCGCATTGGGCCTGGGAACGCTGCTCGCTGCCGCGCTCGGAAGCTTCCTCGCAATAGGACGGCGACCAGGACAGCGACAGCACGTAAAAATCGAACTGGCCCGGCTCATTCTGCCGGCGGTCCTGCGCCGACGCCGTCCCGGCCATGGCGCTCAGCGCCGCAAACACCAGCAGGCCGAGCGAGATCAAAAATCGCGACATCCAAACCGATCGAACCCCAGACATGACCACTCCCCATACCCAAACCGACCGCCTCAAGCCTAAGCAGACGGCCGGAACATTTCAAGAACAAAAAGGAGAAGCCGGCCAAGAGGCCCGGAAATCAGGGGCGGGCCAACCTGCAGCCCGGATTGTAGGCCCAGTTGCGATCGAGCCCGGTCACGCACCATTCGACGCCCTGGTCGACGCCGGAAAAACCGCCATCCTCGATGATCGAGTAATTCACGGTGCGCACTTTGCCGTCGTTCAGCAGCACCTCGCCGCTGCAATAGCGCCGCGGAATGTTGTCGGACTGCCATGGCCGGAACGCGATCTCATGGATCCGCCCATAGCCCGTGATCTGAAGCGAGGAATTCCAGAAAGTGCTCTCTTTTTCGTGGAATTGCGACGTAATGGTCGATAGCGCGGCTTCGCAACCGGCGATCCGGCCGTCATAACGCGGCCCGGAAAGCCAGAAATTCAGCTCCAG
This sequence comes from Pseudomonadota bacterium, assembly GCA_021779635.1. The sequence continues at coordinate 3,290 of JAJYAH010000586.1, forward strand.
CGGATTGGCCGCTTCGGCGGCCTGTCCGAGTGCAAACAGGCCGAGCACCGCGCCGAGCGCCACGCCAAGGCCGGACTTTTTGATGGAAATGAAGAAGTCGCGCATGGGGTAATCCGCCGCATGATCCAACACGCGGACGGTGCCGGGAAGCCCGGGCAAGGTCAAGTGCAACGCGGCAACACCTGCCGATAACTCCACACCGAAGCATCGGCCGTTCTTTCCATGGCGACGGATGCGAACTAGAGTTGGGCGCGTTCTGGCCGCAAAACCGGGTTCGGCTTTTGCGTAACCCGCCAGGTGCCTCCCGGCGGAGAGGTGCCTCCCGGCGAACGGGGTGTCCCCGGCGAAATGGAGTCTGCGATGCGAATGATTGGGGCAGCGTGCCTGGTTGCGGTGTGCGGAATGCTGGCGGGCGCGCCGGCGCGGGCCGATACCGTGCCGCCCTTCCAGGGCAACGACACCGGGGGCATCATCGCCTATCCGTTGACCGGGCAAATCGACGTTCGCACGCTGGCGATCAACCATTGTGCGTCCTACGGCAAGGTGGTGAAATTCCTCGCGGTCGACGCCCGCTACGGCGGTTACATCTCGTTTGCCTGCCGCTGGGTGCCGTATCGCGCCGCGCTGCGCACCTATTACTGAACCCGCGTCCTGCCGGACCACTCACGGGAGCGCGGAAACATGACGCGACAACTTGTCTTGTTTTGCCTGGGATTCGCTCTGCTGGCGATGCTGCCGCGTGGTGCGCGCGCCGATGACATGCCGTTGCGCAAGCCCGGCCTGTGGGAAATGAAGATCGTGAAGACCGGCTCGGTGCTGCCGGAAATGACGATGCAGCATTGCACCGACGAGACCACCGACAAGCAAATGAGCACGGCGTTCTCGCCGGTGGCGAAGGATGCATGCTCCAAGCGCGACATCGAGAAGACCGCCACCGGCTATGTGTCGGATTCGGTGTGCGGCGTCGGCGGCGTGACGATGACCTCGCATTCCGAGATCACCGGCGATTTCAATTCCGCCTACACCGTCAAGTCCACCGCGCACAGCGAAAAAGGGCCGGCCGGCTTGCCGCACGATGTCACCTCGACGATCGAGGCGAAGTGGCTCGGTCCCTGCAAGCCCGATCAGAAGCCCGGCGACATCGTGATGCCCGGCGGCTTCAAGATGAACATCAAGGACGCGGAAAAACTCAAAAACCTGCTGCCGAAGTAGCCTCCGACGCACCTCGCCCTGCAAGCGGGGCGAGGGAGAAATAGAGTCCTAAACCGGTATCCGCACCGCGGCACGCAGCCCGCCCATCGGGCTGTCGCCGAGCGTGATGTCGCCGCCATGCGAGCGCGCGATGTCGCGGGCGATGGCAAGGCCAAGCCCGGTGCCGCCCTCGTCCTGGTTGCGGGCGTCGTCGAGCCGCAGGAACGGCTTGAACACTTCCTCGCGCATTTCGCGCGGAATGCCCGATCCGTCATCGTCGACCGTGACGGTCAGATAGCGGTGATCGCGATGGCCGGTGATCGCGATCGCCTTGGCGTGGCGCGCCGCGTTGGACACGAGGTTGCCGAGGCAGCGCTTGAACGAGGCCGGCTTCACCGTCACCACGGGCAGGCCGTGGAACGACACCGTCGCGGTGTGGCCGTTGCGCTCGGCGTCGCTGCGCAATTCCTCCAGCGCCTGGGCCATGTCGGTGGGCTGCGCGTTCTCGCCGCTGTCGCCGCGCGCGAAAGCG
>JAJYAH010000587.1:0-2719 GCA_021779635.1 Pseudomonadota bacterium
ATTTCGGCGGACGACCGAAATTTACAAGCGCTCTCGCCAGCTTTCCGGCAAGGTCCGCCCGAATGCAAGGCAGGGACGGCAGTGGAACTGACGCGGCGCGAACTCTGCATCATCGCTGCCGGCGTCGCGGTCGCCGGCCCGAGGACGGGAGCGATGGAGATGTCGACGAATCTGGAGCGCTTCAAGGCCATCGTCGAGCGTGGCTTTTGCCAAGGGGACCTGACCGTCGCGGACGAAGTCTGCGCCGGGACGCTGATCGAACACGAGTATCTGTCGAAGACCGATATCTCCGGCCCACAAATCCTGAAAGCGCAGATAGAGGATGCGCGGCACAGCATCAGGGAGTTGAAGCTCTCGATCGAGGCGGTCGTGGAGACCGGCGACACGGTGTGGGCGCGGAGCAAAGCAACGGGCTTTGATCCGCGCTCGGGAAAGCCCGTCAATATCGACGTAATCGACATCTGCAGATTTGCCGACGGCAAACTCGCCGAACACTGGGGCGTGCCCGACAGGTTTGCGCTGCTTCACCAGATCGGAGCGCTGGACTCTCCGCCCAAATCAACTAGCGCAGATAAGAGCTGACCCTGCTAAATCTCCGTCGATGGCCGCGTCACCTCGACGAATCACTGTACGATTTGCTTCTCAAAAAAGTTCTGCAACAAAATCGGCCATCAGCGGCGATGTGACCAGTTCTACACTTCAGTCGCTCGCTGATGTCGAAGTCATTGTGCACCCCATGGCGACGGGCGAGCCGGCATTGTCGCTGCGCCCACTAGTGGACGTCTATTCCAGTCCGTTACGGAATCGTTGTGGACGAGCTTGACGACCCTCAGGAAATAGATCGAGGCGGGGATGCCGATCAGGTCAAAGAATAACATGACGCCGTCGTCGCCTGCAGTCGCATCGACGAGGTGCATCACGGCGCAGGTGAAGAAGATGCCGGTCAGCGAGACGCCGGACAGCGACCAGACGCCGGTTGCAAGATAACGGCGTACCTGGAGGTCGCCCAGATACCAGCCCACCATGCCGTAAGTGACGGTCACGAAGATGTTGGCCAGAAACGCCACGGAGGTAACATCGACCTCGGCGCCGGAGGGTGTCACAATGCCTTGTGACGTGCACACGAACTGCCGCAACGCGTCCGCGCCGGGTTGAACGAAAACGCCAGCCGCCAGCATGCCAGTCGCAAGCGTGAAGGCGCCAGCAAGCGCGGCCACGCGATCGGCCGAGGCCGCCACCACACGATCGCCCTGCCCCCCCCCACACCCGCTCAAGCCGTAGCAAGACGAAGATAAGCCCGGCCGGCAGCCCGATCACGGTAGCAGCCAGCATCGGCCAGGACACTGTCGCGCCCTGAAGCACGTGCCAGCCATGCACCAGATGATGCGGTCCACAGCTTGCGGCCATCAGCGAGAAGCCGAGGCCAAAGCGGGACCAGCCGCGATACCGGTGAAGGCCCGCGGTTTCCCAGGCTGCCAGCACGCCAAGGCCCGCATAGGCCAGACCGATCGCCAGATTGCTGAGGCCGATGAGGAGCGCGGTCATGACGAACCCGCCGCCTTGCTGCCCATGGGGGCGCCGATATGTTCGAGGAACTCGTCGATGAAATAGCGATGGCCGCGCCGAGTCGACCAGCTGGTCGATGGTGCGCCGTGGAGCGCCACGGCCGAACCCGGTTGCCACAGCGGCCGCAGCAGCATGGAGGCGATCTGATCGGCAGCGACGGGCCGCGAGAAGAAATAGCCCTGCGCGATTTCGCAGCCCATGCGCAGCAGTATCGCCGCCTGCTCGCGCGTCTCGACGCCTTCAGCGATCGTGTGCTTGCCCATCGCGTAAGCCAAGCTCAGGATCGATGAGACGATCGCGGTGTCCCCCGGTTCGCTGGAGAGGCCATCGATGAAGCTGCGGTCGATTTTCAGCACTTCGGCCGGCATGTCGCGCAGGCGCGACAGCGAGGAATGTTCGGTGCCGAAGTCATCGATCGCAATGAAGACGCCGAGTTTCCGGACCTGTTCGAGTACCTGGATGACTTCCTGCCGCGCGCTCATCATCACGCTTTCGGTGACTTCGAGGCACAGCGCGGTCGGGTCGATGCTCGTCTCAGCGAGAACCTGACGCAGCTCGGGGATGAAATTCGCTTCGGCGATCTGGCGGGGCGAGACGTTGACGGTCATCGCCAATGGGCGGCCGCGTATCAGCTTCGTCCATCCGGCGAGTTGACGGCAGGATTGCTGGAGCACGTCGCGCCCAATCTTGACGATGAGCCCGCAGTCCTCGGCGACCGGGATGAAATCGCTCGGCGGAATCATGCCATGCTCGGGATGCCGCCAGCGAGCCAGCGCTTCCATGCCGACGACGCAACCATCCTTGAGGCGGACCTGCGGCTGATATTCGACGAAGAGCTGTGATTCCCGTAAAGCGACGCGCAGCTCCGTCTCGATCCGCATGCGCTTGTCGGCACGCGCGTGCAGTTCATTGTTCAATGGTTCCAGCCGGCCGCGACCGCCCGGCCGCGACCGCGGTCTTTGGCTGCGTAGAGTGCGGCGTCTGCCTCGCCCAGCAATTGCTCGACGGACTTCGTGCCGGGCCTGCATAGCGCGACGCCGACGCTGCCCGACACCACGACCTCCCTGCCGGACACCAGCATCGGCTCGGCGAGGCGTGCCAGGACCCGATTGCCGAGCGCCTCGGCCGACTGCTCGCTCGCGCGCGCATGCAG
>JAJYAH010000587.1:2729-5011 GCA_021779635.1 Pseudomonadota bacterium
AGTCGACGATGCGGTTCGCCATTTCGCACAGCACGGCATCGCCAATGCCGTGACCGAGCGAGTCATTCACGAGCTTGAAGTTATCGAGGTCAACGAACAGAACCGCGATCTGCGCGCCGTCAGAAGCGTCGCGCGCGAGCTCATGTTCGAGCTGTTCGAGCAGGACGCTGCGGGTGGGAAGAGCGGTGAGCGGGTCGTGCGCCGTTTTGTGCATCAATTGCGCGACCAGACTGCGCAGGCGTTCGACTTCCGAACCGTCGGTTGCGAATGAAGCAGCCTCGCCCGCAGCGCCGACGTCCAGTTCCCTATCCGGAACTCGAAGGGACCTTGAGGTAACCGACCGCATCCTACCCATGTGTTGCTCTTCGCATCCTTCGGGAAGCGAGGAACTTAAAGGCGTGCGCGTTTGCGAATCGTTGCCACGCTTGATTCCCACGCCTGTGGCGCTATTGCTATTCAGCAAGATGGTTAGAAATTTGCGGCAGAGCTCTCGACATTTGGTTTGAAGGGCGCCTCGGGAAACGACTTATCCCTGCAGCCTGGGGTTGATTTCTTTGTGATATTAACGGCGAATTTACCAACAAATGGTAGCGTTAGGTAACGGCGCCGCGTTCGTCGCGAGCATCACATCAAGATGCCGCGCCTTCTTCATGAAAACCAAAAAACACCAGGAGCATCAAGAGATGTTTGGCTGGACGAAGAACGCTGACTCCATGAATGCCAATGCGCGCGTCGCCGCGATGGACCGATCGCAAGCCGTCATCGAATTCAAAATGGACGGAACTATCGTCTCGGCAAACGAAAATTTTCTCAAAGCCATGGGTTACGCACTCGACGAGATCCGGGGCAAGCACCACCGCATGTTTGTTGAGCCGGCGGAGCGCGACAGCGCTGGCTATCGCGAGTTCTGGGCGCGGCTCAACCGCGGCGGATATCAGGCCGCCCAGTACAAGCGGTTTGGCAAGGGTGGCCGCGAGATCTGGATCCAGGCTTCATACAACCCGGTTGTTGATGCCAAGGGCAGGCCCGTCGGGGTGATCAAGTTCGCGACCGACATCACCGCGCAGAAGATCAGGAGCCTGGAAGACGCCGGCAAGATCGATGCGATCAGCCGCGCACAGGCGATGATCGCCTTCAACCTGGACGGAACAATCATCGACGCCAACCAGAACTTCCTCGATGCGATGGGCTACGCGCTGGAAGAGGTTCGGGGCAAGCACCACAGCATGTTTATGCCGATAAACGAGCGCGACGGCGCCGCCTACCGCGACTTCTGGGCAGGGCTGAACCGCGGCCAGTTCGAGGCCGGCGAGTTCAAGCGGATCGGCAAGGGCGGCCGAGAGGTCTGGATCCTGGCGACCTATAATCCGATCCTCGACGAGGCCGGCAAGCCGTTCAAGGTGGTGAAATTCGCGACCGACGTAACAGAGCAGAAGGTGAAGGCGGCCGATCATGACGGTCAACTCGCGGCAATTGCCAAGTCGCAGGCGGTGATCGAATTCAATATGGACGGCACCATCCGGACCGCTAACCAGAACTTCCTCGATGCCATGGGCTATTCACTGGCCGACGTCCAAGGCAAGCATCACAGCATGTTTGTCGAGCCAGGCGAACGCAATTCGCAGGCCTATCGCGACTTCTGGGAGAGCCTCAACCGGGGCCAATTCCAGGCTGCCGAGTACAAGCGCCTTGCGCGGGGCGGTCGCGAAATCTGGATTCAAGCCTCTTATAACCCCATTTTTGATCTCAACGGCAAGCCCTACAAAGTCGTCAAATACGCAACAGACATCACCGCGCAGGCGATCGGGCGCAAAAAGGCGGAGGCGGCCCGCGGCCTGATCGAATCGGTGGCAGCAGGGAGCGAGGAGATGAGCGCCTCGATCCACGAGATCTCAGCGACCATGAACAAATCGAAGGAAACCGCCGTCAAGGCGACCGCCACGGTCGACGCCGCAGACCTGCAGGCCCATCAGCTGAACGCCGCCGCCCAGGCCATGAGCGGAATCGTCGAGCTGATCGGCAACATCACCGGCCAAATCAACATGCTGGCGCTGAACGCAACGATCGAGTCGGCTCGCGCCGGCGAGGCGGGCCGCGGCTTCGCCGTGGTCGCGGCCGAGGTGAAGAACCTCGCCAATCAGGCAAAGAGCGCCACCGATACCATCTCAAAGGAGATCGAATCGCTGAACAGCATCGCTGGCAACGTCGCCGGTTCGCTCGCGGCGATCAAGCTGGCAATCGAGGGCGTGAACGAGTACATCGCGTCCACTGCCGCCGCGGTG
>JAJYAH010000588.1 GCA_021779635.1 Pseudomonadota bacterium
CGACGCCGGTGGTCGCGCCCTGGTACGGCTCGATGTAGCTCGGATGGTTGTGGCTCTCCATCTTGAACACCACCGCCTGGCCATCGCCAATGTCGATGACGCCGGCATTCTCGCCCGGTCCCTGGATCACCCACGGCGCCTTGGTCGGCAGCCCGCGCAGGTGCAGCCGCGACGATTTGTACGAGCAATGCTCGTTCCACATCGCCGAGAAAATCCCGAGTTCGGTGAAACTCGGCACCCGGCCGATCAGCTTGAGGATGCGCTGATATTCGTCGGGCTTGAGACCGTGGCTGGCGACGAGCTCGGGAGTGATTTGCGGCTGGTTCATGCGGCTTCTTGCGGGACGGAGGTCCCTTATTAGGGAGATCGGAAGGCGCGGAAAAGGCCTTTTATGGCCCAATTTCCCGCTGTCCATAGATTTGCAGGCGTTCGAGGCGTGGCGCGGATTTGCACATCGCAGACGGATCGGATTTAAGAACGGAAACCCTCAAACCAAGGCCAAACCGCGTGGACGACCTGACCAAATCTGCATTCCTCAACCGCCCCGATCTGCATGTCGGCACTGAGGGTGAATTCAAGGGCTGGCGAACCTGGAGCCGCGACAATTTCGAGACCCATAACGGGCCGTTCTGGCACCGGATGGACGACGATGGCCAGATACGCTGCGCCTTTCGGGTCGAAAAGAAGCACCTTAACGGCTCGCGCAATATCCATGGCGGCGCCTTCATGGCGTTCGCGGATTATTGCCTGTTCGCTATGGCAGCTCCGGTGCTCGACGGTCCGGGGGTGACGGTGTCGTTCGCCTGCGAATTCCTTGATGCCGCGCGCGAAGGCGAGTTGATCGAAGCGACCGGCGAGATCATGCGCGCCGGCGGCTCGATGATCTTCATGCGCGGCCTCTTGAAATCCGGCGAGCGCTCGCTTTTCACGTTCTCAGGGACCATCAAGCGGGTGAAACGCAAAGCATCGACGATAGCCAGCCCCGTTGCCACCTAGCTTGATCCAGCCCCTGCCACGGGCCCATCGCGGCTGGCGTGACTATGCGTTGCTGCTGGCGCTGGCCTGCTGCTGGAGTTCTACCTATCCGCTGACCAAGATCGGCCTCGGCTCGATCCCGCCGATCACCTTCATCTCGGCCCGCTCGCTGACCGCAGCGCTCTTCCTTCTCATCATCCTGGGCCTGCGCGGCGTTCGAATCCCGACCGACGCCGCGGCCTGGAAGCTGTTTGCGTTCCAGCAGACCATCAATTCGACGATCCCGTTCCTGATGATCACCTGGGCGCAGCAATATGTGCCGGCGGCCAGCACCGTGGTGCTGGCCTCAACGACGCCGATCTTTGCCTTCCTCATCACGCGGGGCGTCACGCGGCACGAACCGGCCACGCTGATGAAGCTTGCCGGGGCCGTTTTGGGCCTGACCGGAACCGCCGCAATCATCGGCCTCGACGCGCTGGCCGGTCTCGGCGGCAATATCTACGCGGAGACCGTCATCCTGCTCGCCACCATCTCCTTCGCCTGCGCCACGATCTTCGGACTGCGGCTGTCCGAATACGACCCGATGGTGGTGGCGGCGGGATCGTTGCTGTTCGGCGGCCTGGTCCTGCTGCCGGTCGCGCTGATCGTCGATCACCCCTGGACCTTGCGGCCAACGCAAGAAGCGCTGGTGGCCACCGTCGCCATGGGGATCTTCTCGAGCGCGCTGGGACTGATGCTGTTCTACATGTGCCTGACACGACTCGGCACGCTCATGACCAACGCGCAGGCCTATTTGCGCATTCCGATCGGCGTCGGCCTGTCGGTCATTCTGCTCGGCGAATCCGTTCCGCCCAACCTTGTGCTCGGCCTGGTGCTGGTGGTGGCCGGCGTTGCCGCGATGACGGTTCCGGACGGCGGATATGGGCGCTGGATCAACCCGCTTCGCGCAGGGCGGGCAAAGCCACCCGGGCCGGAGGCTGGATGACGCGAGCTTAAGCGGCGCGCTCCAGATGGGCGACGAGGCCTGCGAACAGGCCGCGGCCGTCGGTGCACCCCATGATGTCTTCGACGTGGTTTTCCGGATGCGGCATCATACCGAGCACATTGCCGCGTTCGTTGACGATACCGGCGATCGATTGCGCGGCCCCGTTGATGTTGGAGCGCTCGTCCACCACGCCCTCGGCGGAGCAGTAGCGATAGAGCACCCGCCCGTCGCCTTCGAGCCGCTTTAACGTCTCTTCATCCGCCTCGTAATTGCCTTCGCCATGGGCGACCGGCACGCGAACGACCTGCCCGGCATTGTAGCCGCGCGTAAATGGCGTATCCGAGCGTTCGACCCGCAGATGCACGTCATGGCAGATGAATTTCAGCCGCGCGTTGCGCATGAGCACGCCGGGCAACAGGCCTGCCTCACAGAGAATCTGAAAACCGTTGCAGACGCCGAGCACCAGACCGCCTTGGGCCGCAAACGCCCGCACCGCGTCCATGACCGGCGCGCGCGCGGCAATCGCCCCGCAGCGCAGGTAGTCGCCATAGGAAAATCCGCCGGGCACCACCACCAGATCAGTACCCTTGGGCAGCGCTGTCTCGGCATGCCAGACCATCGCGGGCTCATGACCAGACGCGAGCCGCAGCGCGCGCGCCATGTCGCGCTCGCGATTGATTCCGGGAAAGACGAGAACAGCGGATTTCATCAGCGGACGTTGCCTAGCTCAGAACCTCGACCCGGTAATTCTCGATCACGGTATTCGCCAAAAGCTTGTCGGCGGCATCTTTCAGTGCCGCCTCGGCCTTGGCCTTGTCGGAGCCCGACAGTTCGATATCGAACACCTTGCCCTGGCGCACGCTGGCGACGCCATCGACGCCGAGCGATTTCAGCGCGCCTTCGATGGCCTTGCCCTGCGGATCGAGAATGCCGGTTTTTAGTGTAACGGTGACGCGCGCTTTCACGGACGACCTCAGCTCTTCACTAGCACCGGGCCGGAGCCCGCGGGCCGCTCGTTCTCCATCAGGATGCCCAGCCGCTTGGCGACTTCGGTGTAGGCCTCCAGCAGGCCGCCGAGATCCCGGCGGAAGCGGTCCTTGTCGAGCTTCTCGTTCGACTTGATGTCCCACAGCCGGCAGGAGTCGGGCGATATCTCGTCGGCGACGATGATTCGCATCATCTCGTTTTCGAACAGGCGGCCGCATTCCATCTTGAAATCGACCAGGCGGATGCCGATTCCCAGAAACAGCCCGGTCAGGAAGTCATTGACGCGGATCGCCAGCGCCATGATGTCGTCGATTTCCTGCGGCGTCGCCCAGCCGAACGCGGTGATGTGCTCCTCGGAGACCATCGGGTCGTTGAGCTGGTCGTTCTTGTAGTAGAATTCGATAATGGAGCGCGGCAACTGGGTACCTTCCTCGATCCCGAGGCGCTGCGACAGCGATCCCGCCGCCACGTTCCGCACCACCACCTCCAGAGGCACGATCTCGACCTCGCGAATCAACTGCTCGCGCATGTTGAGTCGGCGGATGAAATGGGTGGGCACCCCGATGTCGTTGAGGTGCTGAAACAGGTACTCCGAAATCCGGTTATTGAGGACGCCCTTGCCCTCGATCACCTGGTGTTTCTTGGCATTGAACGCGGTCGCATCGTCCTTGAAGTGCTGGATCAGGGTTCCCGGCTCCGGTCCTTCATAAAGGACCTTCGCCTTGCCTTCATAAATGCGTCGGCGTCGGCTCATTGGGATGTACCGTGTGTTGTTGAAGTCCATGAAATTGGTTTGCTCCGGATGACAAGGCTGCGACCCACGACGGAGCTGCCGTGAAGGCCAGGAACGGAAAAACAGAACGAGAACCGGGCCTGAGTCGAACCTAGCCGATTGGCCTATCCAGTACAATCGATCCGGCCTTCCGGGGCCAAGTTTTACCGCTCTGCCTGCGGCTTTTAGGGCCGTTGTTTTAACCATTTACTCTGGTTATCTAGGGATCGGGGGGAGTTGCCGCAACGAGGCCGTGCCTACCAATTCGGCACGAGATCGGAACCTTGGTCATGACCACATTCGACAAGCGCGAGGAGACTTTCGAGCGCAAGTTCGTTCTCGACGAAGAGTTGAAGTTCAAGGCCGAAGCCCGCCGCAACAAGCTGTTCGGGCTATGGGTGGCAGATCGGCTCGGGTTGTCGGGCGACGCCGCCAGTGCCTACGCCAAAGACGTGGTCGCCTCCGATTTCGAGGCCGACGGCGACGGCGTGGTCCGCAAGGTGACCGGCGACCTCAACGCCAAGGGCATCGCCATGGCCGAAGCGCAGCTTCGCGCCAAGATGGATGAGCTGATGGCGCAGGCGGTCATGCAGGTGAAGGCGGGGGAGTAAGGCGCGCTCGCCCTGAGATTCTGCCTACTTCATCGTGATCTGCAAATTCATCGAACCGTTGACGGTGTAGCCTTCCTGCTGTTGTTGGCCAAACTGTCGGCCAATATTGACGTTGACCGATTCCATGCGACAGTCTTTTGCAAGAACTTCGCGGAGCAGATCGCATTCACGTGCCGCCAATTCGTAGACGGTGCGGCGCGCCCTATCGCGCAATTTCTCTGCCTCCACGCCTTCTCCTGAGGGGCCGGTAACGAAGAAATTGATGCTCGATTGAATTCGGACCAGTCCCTCCTGGCGCGACGGCGAGCCGGATTGCTCAATTGTGATCCGCTGTCCCGGCGTTTGCGCGGCAACAGGTGCCAACAAGAGAAACAGGCTGGCGCTGGCTAAAGCCAGTTGCTTGAACGGACTCATCAGAAACCCTTTTTTCGGCTGGAGCGATGCTCGCACCCTGTCAACTTCGGTTTGCGATTTAGCAAAGCTTCATCCGCAAAAGTCGTTACATCGTTTCATCCGCCGTTAACCGGCAGAGGGGCTAGCCCTCCTTGAAGCCGTATTCCGGCACATTGCCGCTGGCGCCGTAGTATTTGTAAGGCAGGAACTTGCCGGACATCGTGATCTTGACCCGGTCGCCTTTGGGATTGGGCAGGCGTTCCATCACCATATCGAAATCGATCGC
>JAJYAH010000589.1 GCA_021779635.1 Pseudomonadota bacterium
AGGAGCGTGCCGAAACCGCCGACCTCGCGATAGATGGTTTCGATCTTCTCGGCCACCGTTGACGGCGAGCCGACGATCCAGTTGCGGCGGGCGCAATAGTCGACCGTCACGTCGCTGTCCGGCACGTCGGGGGCGTGCTTGAGATAATCCTTGAAGCCGAAATGCCCGAGCAGCGGCAGGAAGTACTCGCCCTGCATGCGGCCCATCATGTCGCCAGCCGAGAGCTTCCAGGCTTCCTCATCGGTATCGGCCACGCACACCTCGCGCACCAGCCGCCAATCCTGCCGGCGTGGCGTGCGTCCGGTCTTGGCCGCACCCACCTCGACCGCGTCCCAATGGCTTGCGACATAAGCCGGGTTGAGGTTGAGGCTCATCGGAATATAGCCGCGCTCGCCGGCGAGTTTCAGCGTGTCGGAATTCTTGCTCAGGCCGGCAACGCCGATCGGCGGATGCGGCGCCTGCAGCGGCTTGAGGTGGGGCTTGAGGAAGTCGAACATCGTGTCGGGTTTGTTGACGGTCCAGAATTTGCCCTTGTAGGTCCACGGCGCCTCTTCGGTCCACATCTTCAGGATGATCTCCAGCGCCTCGCGCGTCATGTCGCGGTTTTGTCCCGACATGCCATCGACGTTGAACATCGCCCAGTCGCTCGGCAGGCCGGAGGCCGCGACGCCGAAATTCAGCCGACCGCCGGAGAGATGATCGAGCATCGCGACGCGGTTGGCGAGTTCGGCGGGATGATGGTAGGGCAAGAGGAAACCGCCGGGGCCGAGACGGATGTTCTTGGTCTGCAAGAATGCCTGCGCCAGCAGCAGGTCCGGCGCGGGATGCGGTTCCCATGGCGCGGTATGGTGCTCGCCGATCCAGGCTTCCTGGTAGCCGAGTTCATCGAGCCATCGCAGCACCTGAAGGTCCCAGTCGTGACCCTCTTTCAGTCCGCATTCCGGCGGATGCGAAGGCATGGTGAAATATCCGATTTCCATGGGCTTTCCTCTCGTCGTTTCGTCTCCCGTGACGCGTCTTGATGCGCGCCCGCGCGGACTATAGCACGCCAAAGCCTGTCCATCACCGGCCGCGCTTACGGCCGAATTGTGACCTGAGAAAAACCGATGAGTTCACCGCGTGCCGAACGTCGTGGTCCCGAACAGGTCCTTCTGCTCGTGCGGCGGGGCGCGCCAATAGGCCGGCGGCGCATCGACATGGCCGCCGAGTTCGGCCGCGGCGTGCCAACCCCAGCGCGGGTCGTAAAGCATGCCGCGCGCCAGCGCGACCATGTCGGCCTTGCCCGATGCGACGATCTCCTCGGCCTGCCTTGGCTGCGTGATCAGGCCGACCGCAATTGTGTTGACGCCGGTCGCGTCCTTCAGGGCTTGCGCGAACGGCACCTGATAGCCGGGACCGAGCGGAATCTTCTGGTGCGGCGATACGCCGCCGGAGGACGCATCGATCCAGTCGACGCCGCGCTTTTTCAGTTCGCGGGCGAATTCGATGGTCTGCGCGATGTCCCAGCCGCCCTCGACCCAGTCGGTCGACGAAACCTTGATGCCGACCGGCTTGTGTTGCGGAAACGCCGCGCGCACCGCATCGAATACTTCCAGGGGATAGCGCAACCGGTTTTGCAGGCTGCCGCCATATTGGTCGGTGCGCCGGTTGGAGATCGGCGACAGGAATTGATGCAGCAGGTAGCCGTGCGCGCAGTGCAGTTCGAGACCGTCGATGCCGAGCCGCTCGGCGCGTTGGGCCGTCGCCGCGAACGCGTCGCGGATGTGCGCAAGCCCCTGCGCATCAAGCGCCAGCGGCGGTCGCTCGCCCTCCTTGTGCGGCACGGCGGAAGGCCCCTCCGCCTGCCAGCCGCCTTCGGACAATGGGATCAATTGGCCGCCGTCCCATGGCGTATGGCTCGACGCCTTGCGGCCGGCATGGGCGAGCTGCATCGTGACGGCGATCTTCGAATGCTTGCGCACCGAAGCCATGATCGGCCGCAGCGCCGCCTCGGTGGCGTCGTTCCACAGACCGAGGCATCCCGGCGTGATGCGGCCGATCGCTTCCACCGCCGTGGCCTCGATGCAGAATATCGCCGCACCCGACAGCGCCAGATTGCCGATATGCACGAAGTGCCAATCGGTGGCCTCGCCGTTTTCGGCGGAATACTGGCACATCGGTGCCACCATGATGCGGTTGGGAAGCGCGAGCCCGCGCAGCTGGAACGGCGAAAACAGGACGCTCATGTTGAATTTCCGTCTCAGGAGGGATCGGTTGGCGAGCACTTTAAGTCGCGCCGCGGCGATTACCAACTCCGACGATGCCGATGGCCGAGGCGAATGCCGGGGCGACCGCGGAACTACCTTAGCAGCGTGAATTGCAGCAGCAGCGTGCGCTGGATCATCGAGAAATTGTCGTCGGAGACCATGGTCAGCACCGTCTCGCCCTCCGGCGTGACGTGGGCATCGATACCTTCCATGTTGTCGATCTCGTGACCAAGATCGGCGTCGAAGATGCTGGGGCCATCGACCACCGCGCCCGACGCCACCGAAGCGAGCGCGATGCGCCGAATGCGGATGCCGACGCCGTCGAGCAGCGAAAACTTCCGCTCCAGCAGCAGCAGTTCGCCTGAGGGCAGCAGCACCGCGTCGCTGACATCGAAACTATTGGTACGGCGGACGCTGAACTGCCCCGGCCTCGGACCGCCGACCAGAAAGGCGATGAGGTTGCCCTGCGCATCGAGGCCGCGCTCGGAAATCGCGATCAGCGTGCCGGCGAGGGGCAGACCCTTGGGCACCATCACCAGCGCTTCCAGTCCCTTGTTGAACGGCAGCTTCCGCGCCGCCGGCGGCAGCGGCACCACTTCGCCGCGCGAACGGGTGAACCCCTTGCTGAAATCGAAACGAAGCACCTGGTTGACGCGTTCGAGGCCGATATAAACAAAAGGACCATCGAGCGCGATCGACTCCGAATCGAACCAGCCGCGCGCGGTGATCGGCTGGCCGTCGGACCCCAGCATCGGCGCGGCCTCGACGTCGTCAAGCCCGGTCATCGCGCGGCCTTGATAGACGATGCGGCCGGTAAACCACATCCCCTTGTCGCTGAACGAGATGAAGCGCTCGCCTTTGGCGTCGAGCCGCAATCCCGACAGCCCGCCGAAGCCGGGAAACCGCGACGTCAGGGCCAGCCCGCTGCGGTATTCCAGCGACCCGAAACGCACATGCGTGCGGTCGCTTCGGTCGAACGAGGCGATCGGCCGGGCGTTGACCTCGATCGACACCGGGGCGGCGACCGAATATTCGTCAGCGACGACGGGCTTCGGCGGCGGCTCGGTTGCGGATTGCGCCCGCGCGATCCGCGGCACCGCGATGGTCGAAATTCCCATCGCGCCGGACATCAGGAAGCGGCGGCGGGTGAAATTGCGAGACACCATCGTCATTCCGGGCTCGCTCTTTCGCCCGCGCCCCGGAATGACAATTTCATCTGTTCAGGAATGCAGGCGGCGGCGACCTGACGTCGCGGGTGCCGCGCCATGGGTCTCGCTGAACAGCTCGGCAAGCTTTTCGGTGATGGCGCCGCCGAGCTCTTCGGCGTCGACAATGGTGACCGCACGGCGATAGTAGCGCGTGACGTCGTGGCCGATGCCGATCGCGATCAGCTCGACCGGGGAGCGGGTCTCGATTTCCTCGATGATATGGCGCAGATGGCGCTCCAGATAATTGCCGGGATTGACCGACAGCGTGGAGTCGTCGACCGGCGCGCCGTCGGAAATCATCATTAGTATCTTGCGCTGCTCGGAGCGCCCGAGCAGCCGCTTGTGCGCCCAGTCGAGCGCTTCGCCGTCGATGTTCTCCTTGAGCAGGCCCTCGCGCATCATCAGCCCGAGATTCTTTCGCGCCCGCCGCCACGGCGCATCGGCGGATTTGTAGATGATGTGGCGCAGATCGTTGAGACGTCCCGGATTGGGCGGCTTGCCGGCGGCAAGCCACGCCTCGCGCGACTGCCCGCCCTTCCAGGCCCGCGTGGTGAAGCCGAGAATCTCCACCTTGACGCCGCAGCGTTCCAGCGTCCGCGCCAGGATATCCGCGCAGGTCGCCGCCACCGTAATGGGGCGTCCGCGCATCGAGCCGGAATTGTCCAGAAGCAGCGTCACCACGGTGTCGCGGAAGGTCGCTTCCTTTTCATGCATGAACGACAGCGGATGATAGGGATCGGTCACCACCCGCGACAGCCGCGCCGGATCGAGAATGCCCTCCTCGAGGTCGAACTCCCAGGCACGGTTCTGCTGCGCCATCAAGCGGCGCTGCAGCCGGTTCGCCAGCCGCGCCACAATGCCCTGCAGATGCGCCAGCTGCTTGTCGAGATAGCTGCGCAGGCGCTCCAGTTCGTCGTGGTCGCACAGATCCTCGGCCGCGATCACCTCGTCGAATTTCGGCGCGAAGGCGTGATATTCCGGCCCGCGCGGTTCGTTGGCGCCACGGGAATTCGGCCGCGTCGCCTCGCCCGGGGTTTCGTCGTCGCCGAGTTCACCATCGTCGAAAGTGTCCGATGTGGAAGCCTGCGCGCTCTCCATCGCGCTTTCCGACATCTCGTCGGTGGAAGCCTGGGCCTGGTCGGCGCTCATTTCCTGCGCGGCGTCGGAGTCGGGCGACCCCTCCGCGCCGGACTGGTCGTTCTCGCCGTCGCGGTTATCGTCCTGGTTCTCGTCGTCGTCGGCCTCGGCGTTGCGGTCGTCGCCAAGTTCGAGCGCGCTCAACAGATCATGCACCGCGTCGCCGAATTTCGCCTGGTCCTCGGCGAGGCGATCGAGCCGATCGAGCCGCGTGCCGATCTTGTCTTCCAGCACCGGGCGCCACAGGTCGACCATCTTGCGCGCAGCCTGGGGCGGCGCGAGGCCGGTCAGGCGTTCGCGCACCAGCATCGCCAGCGCATCGGACAACGGCGCGTCGGCGCGGTCGGTGATCTCGTCGAACTTGCCGCGATGGAAATGGTCGTCGAGCATCGCGGTGAGATTCTTGGCAACCCC
>JAJYAH010000029.1 GCA_021779635.1 Pseudomonadota bacterium
CGACGACGTCAATCGTCACCCCGTCATCCACACATGGTCCTACAAGCTCGCCGAGGCCGCCTGATATGATTCGAACCACGAAAACGCTGACCTAGGGCTGTGCTGCTCGCTGATTCATGATCCAGATTTGCTTATTCTGGATGAGCCCACCACCGGTGTCGACCCGCTCTCCCGCCGCCAGTTCTGGGAACTGATTGACCGCATACGCGCCCGCCGGCCGGGCATGAGTGTCATCGTGGCGACAGCCTATATGGAGGAAGCCGAGCGTTTCGACTGGCTGGCGGCCATGAACTCCGGAAAGGTGCTTGCGACCGGATCTCCGACGGAACTCAAGACGACCGCCGGCGCCGCCACGGTCGAGGAGGCTTTTATTGCACTGCTTCCGGAGCAGCAAGGCGGCCACCACGGACTCCAGATACCGCCGCGCCGGATTTTCGACACCGCGCCCATTATCACGGCTCACGACCTGACCTGCCGCTTTGGCGATTTCACCGCCGTCGACCGGGTTAATTTCACCATCGAACGCGGCGAAATCTTCGGTTTTCTCGGCTCGAACGGTTGCGGCAAAACCTCCACCATGAAGATGCTGACAGGCTTGCTGCCGCCTACCGCCGGCGAGGCACTGCTGTTCGGAAAGCCCCTCGATGCCGACGACATGAGTTCGCGCTACCGCGTCGGCTACATGTCGCAGTCGTTTTCCCTCTATACCGAGCTCACGGTTCGTCAGAATCTCGATCTTCATGCGCGCATTTTTCATCTGCCGGCGAAAGAGGCGGCGTTGCGTATTGCCGAGCTGGTTCGATATTTCGGTCTTGCGGATTATCTCAATCAGCGCACTTTGGATCTGCCATTGGGAATTCGTCAGCGGCTCTCGCTGGCGATCGCCATCGTCCATGAGCCCGAGATTCTTATCCTGGACGAGCCGACCTCAGGTGTCGATCCGCTGGCGCGGGATCGTTTCTGGGAAGCGCTGATCGATCTTTCGCGCAACCAGGGCGTGACGATTTTCGTTTCGACCCACTTCATGAATGAAGCTGAACGCTGCGATCGGATATCGCTGATGGATTCCGGCCGCGTGCTGGCGACAGGCACGCCAGCCGAACTCACCAAGGCCCGCAGAGCCACCACGCTGGAAGATGCCTTCATCAGTTATCTCGAGGCGGCCAATGGACCGCGGGCGCCCATCATCGATGTCCGGAGCAAATCAGGTCAACCTGGCCATCCGCTACGAAGCCCGGCAATCACGCGCTCCGTATTTAGCATGCAGCGCTTGTTGGCATATACGATCCGCGAGGCTCTGGAACTTCTGCGCGACCCGATTCGACTTGGATTCAGCTTGTTCGGCACGACGTTTCTGATGCTGGTGTTCGGCTTCGGCATTTCGACCGACGTCAACAATCTGTCGTTTGCGGTGCTGGATCGCGATCAGAGTCCCGAGAGCCGCGCCTATCTGGAGGAACTTCGGGGATCGAGCTATTTCTTGGAGAAGGCGCCGCTCAACACCTATGCCGAGCTAGATAGTCGTCTCAAGAGCGGAAATATCTCGGCTGCGATCGAAATCCCACCCAACTTCGGCAGCGACATCAAGCGCCTGCGTCCCGCCTGGGTTAGCGCGCTGGTCGATGGCGCGATGCCGTTCAGGGCAGATACCATTCGCGGCTATCTGCAGGGCATGCATCAACTGTACCTGGCTGATCCAGCCGTGAAGACGACGGTGCCTGCCGCATCTCCGCCCGCCGATCTCGAAATCCGGTTCAAGTACAATCAGGACTTCGACAGCATCTATGCGATGGTGCCAGCAAACATGGCCTTGCTGCTCGCGCTTTTTCCGGCGATCTTGATGGCACTTGCCATCGTGCGGGAGAAGGAACTGGGGTCAATCACCAACCTGTACGTGACGCCCGTTAGCCGGGTGGAGTTTCTGCTCGGCAAGCAGCTCCCTTACGTCGCGGTGGCGATGGCAAACTTTACCTTGATGCTTCTGCTGGCGCTATTCGTCTTCCAGATTCCGCTGAAGGGAAGTTTTCCAGCATTGCTCTCGGGTGTTTTGATCTACGTGACGACGATGACCGGCTACGGCATGCTGATTTCAGCGTTCACGAAAACCCAGATCGCGGCGCTGTTTGGCACTGCTATTTTGACGGTTCTGCCTGCGACGCAGTTCGCCGGTATGATGACGCCGGTTTCCTCGCTGGCCACCGAGGCTCAAATCATCGGCGACGGATTTCCCATGACCTATTTCGTGCCGATCAGCGTCGGCACTTTCACGAAAGGACTGGGGTTTGCGGACCTCAGCGGGGACTTGCTGGCTCTCGCCGTCTTTGTGCCGATCCTGACCCTCATAAGCGTCCTGCTGCTTCGCAAACAGGAACGCTAGAGGTCTGCAACGATGCAAAAGGCCGCAAACATCTACTGGCTGGGCGTCAAGGAATTGCGCAGTTTCCTGCACGATTTCGTGTTGCTGGGATTGGTCGCTTATTCATTTTCGTTGGCTATCATCGTGCAGGCACGGAGCAATTCGCAGGAGCTTCATAATGCCTCGATTGCCATTGTCGACGAGGACCATTCGGAGCTTTCCCGCCGAATCGCGCATGCTTTCTTTCCGCCGCTGTTCCAATTGCCGCAACTGATCGCCGAGCGAGATATCATTCCTTCAATGAACAGCGGAAGATTCACCTTTGTGATAGATATACCGCCAGACTTCGAACGGTATGTTCTGGCAGGATACCAGCCCGGGCTTCAGATCAATGTCGATGCGACCGCGATGATCCAGGCTGGGCTTGGTTCCGGATATGCGCAGCAGATCATCACCACCGAGATAGCGGACTTCCTCTCCCATGCCGAGGGTGTACCGCTGTCGTCGGTGAATCTCGATGTCAGAATTGCGTTCAATCCGAACCTGACGACTGCTTGGTTTATCAGCGTGATGGGGATCATCAACAACATCACCATGCTCGCCATTATTCTTGCCGGCGCGGCGGTCGTCCGGGAGCGCGAGCACGGAACCATGGATCATCTCCTGGTCATGCCGCTGACGCCGTTCGAGATCGCGTTGTCCAAGGTGTGGGCGAACGGGCTGGTGATCGCAATAGCCGTGGCTCTTAGCCTCTATTTTGTGCTGCGTCTGATGCTTGGAGTACCTGTCGCAGGATCGATACCGCTGTTCATGGTCGGCGTCGGAATCTACTTGTTCTTCGCGACCGCGATCGGACTCTTTTTAGGCACAGTCGCGCGGTCGATGCCGCAACTCGGGTTGTTATACATGCTCGTCTTTCTGCCCATGAACATGCTTTCAGGCAGCAATACGCCGCTTGAGAGCATGCCGCCCTGGCTTGCGACAGTCATGCAGGCGTCGCCATCGACGCATTTCGTCGCTTTCGCGCAGTCGATTCTCTATCGCGGTGCCGGACTGGACGTGGTGTGGCCGCAATTCCTTGCGGTCGCCGTGATCGGGGCCTTGTTCTTCGGGCTGGCGATCCTGCGTTTTCGCTCTGCCGTCGCGCAGGCGACGTGAAAGAAAAGATGCTCGGCGTCAGGCGGTCCAGCCGCCGCGCCGCACGCGATCACGCCAGAACGGCAGACCGGTTAGATAGGCGTTCCAGTGAATGTGCCGTTGCAGGCGCGACGCTTGCCCGGCGAGGAGTGACGCGAAGCCACACGGTCCATGAACTCTAAGGCGTGCGGCGGGTAGATTGCGGCTTTGGAGCGCAAGTCTCTCTCAGGCTACCGCGATGACTTTCTGACCTCTTGCGCCATTTCCAGGCACGTTAGCAATTCGACATAGCTCGGAGTGCCGTCCGCGCTGGTTGCCTCGAGACAAACGGCTCTATCGTGGAGATCAAATTGAGTCCATTGCGGTTGAAGTTGATCACGCGCGTCGGCTTCATCCGTGGCGCATCGTTTCTCGACGGCCTGCGAGCCGCCTTCGGCCCGACACTCCCGTATGATGTCGAATTTTGGCAGGCTATCTGCCATTTTGACGGGAGAAAAGGAAGCAAGAATTACAATCGGAAGGTGCACTAACATATCTTTTCTCCGTGGAGGCTCTCGTTATTTCTGGATTGTAGCTAATCTTTCACGCGAACTCCGCTGTGATATTGATCGGCGTCAAGTGCAGCCGCCTGCGCGAAATGTTCTCGGTGGCGACCTTGATCGAGCGCAAGGCGCCTGCCGGTCGCAGGTACTAATTTTTTTAAAAATCGGATCCAGTGAGCGACGCCAGTGCCCAACGATCGGAGTTCTTGGTGAAATTGAAACGATATATCGTAGTGCTGCTGACGGCGTTCTGGTTGACGCCCCTTGCCATGGCCCAATCCGGGATGAATTTGCCCTCAACTGAGCAATATGTGCCCCGGCTGGGCGATATCATGAACACAATCCAGCAGCGGCACATGAAATTGTGGTTCGCGGGCAAGGCTCGAAATTGGGAGCTCGCGGCCTACGAACTTCGCCAGCTCGAATCGGGTCTAATGGAAGCGGCGACGCTTTATTCGGGTATTCCGGCGACGAACGTGACGAGGTTGGGAGAGCCCGCTCAGTCGGTTGCCAATGCGATCGAGGCAAAGGATAGCCGACGTTTTGCGAAAGCGGTCAGCGAGTTCACTGATGGATGCAACGCCTGCCATCAATCGATCGGACGTGGCTTCATTATCATTCAGATGCCGACGGTGTCGCCGTTCAGTGATCAGGTGTTTCCGTCGCAGGCCAAGCCATAGACGCCGCGTGGCACCCGTTCAATGGCAAGGGAGCGGTAGATGGAAGCTCAACTGGAACATAGTCACACGAAAGAGGCGATATAGGCCCGGCTCGCGCGAGACCTCAGCACAAGTTATCTCCGTGACTGGATCTACGGGGGGATTGATGGCGTCGTGACCACTTTTGCGTTGGTTGCAAGTGTCGTCGGCGCTGATCTATTTTCAAAGGTCGTCCTTGTGATTGGGCTTGCGAATCTCGTCGCCGACGGATTCGTGATGGGCGGCGGGCAATTACAGCGGGACGCAGGCAGAACGGGATCATTGTGACCGCCGGCTGGCGGTCGAGCGTAAGCACATCACCGTTGTTCCGGATGGCGAGCGGGAGGAAATCAGGCAGATATTCGGCGGCAAGGGCTTCTCGGGCCCCAACCTGGAGGCAATCGTCGATGTGATCACAGCGGACGAATTGCGCTGGGCAAAGACGATGGTGACCGAGGAATACGGTCTTGCTCCGACCCCAAGGTCTCCTGCATTGGCGGCGCTCTGCACGTTTGCTGCGTTCGCCTTGTGCGGCTTGGTTCCGCTTGTGACCTATCTCGGGGCAGGCGGGCTCGTACCATGTGTTATCGCAACCGCCGTGGTCTTCTTCGCGATCGGAGCTGTCAAGAGCCGCTGGTCTCTGACGAAGTGGTGGCGATCAGGATTTGGAACATTCTGCATCGGCATGGTCGCCGCCGCGCTGGCCTTTTGGGTCGGTTTCGGCTCTCGAACGCTCTTCCATCTATCTGCGGGCTGAAGGTGATCCGCGTGTATTGGCGCATGACGCGGCGATCGAAGCGCATCATTTCATTTTCCGTTTTCTTCTGTCAAATGCCAGGTGTGCCGTGCAATCATCAGATCTTCATTCGTTGGAATGACCCAGGCGGAAGTTCTGCTTGCAGCCGTTGTGATCATGGCAGCGCCGGCGGTATTCGCCGCGCCGTCTAAATCGATGCCGAGCCAGCCAGCCTGTTCGCACACGCGACGACGAATTTCGGGAGCGTGCTCACCGATGCCCGCGGTGAAGACGAGTGCGTCCAGCCCGCCAAGGCTGGCGGCCAGCGAGCCCAACTCCCGCCCGATCCGGTAGACGAATAAGGCAACGGCACTCGCGGCGAGCGGATCGTCGCTGGCCAGCAGCGTCCGCATGTCGTCGCTGACGCCGGATACGCCCAGCAAGCCCGACGAATGATAGAGCAGGTCGCTCAAGGCCTGCGGCGCCATGCCCTTCTCCTGTATCAAATAGAGAACGACGCCCGGGTCGAGGTTGCCGCACCGGCTGCCCATAGGGAGGCCGTCCAGTGCGGTGAACCCCATGGTCGTTGCCAGGCTCTGGCGCCGATGCATCGCGCACATACTGGCTCCGCTGCCGAGATGGGCAACCACGACACGACCATTGGCAGCGATTGGGCCGAGCACGTCAGGAAGCACGCCGGCAATATACTCATAGGACAGGCCGTGAAATCCATAGCGCCGGACGCCTTGGGCTGTGATTGCGCGCGGCAACGCGTAAGCCGCGGCGACCTCCGGCTGGGTATGGTGAAAGGCGGTATCAAAACACGCGACCTGCGCCAAATCGGGGTAAAGTTTCGAGATGGCGGTGATAGCGGCCAGATTATGCGGCTGATGAAGCGGTGCCAGGGGAATGAGGCGGCGCATTTCGTCAATTACCGATGAATTGATGCGGACCGGGGCGGCAAGCGCGGATCCACCATGCACCACGCGATGGCCGGCTGCGATCAAGCGGTTATTCGCAAATTGGCGCTCCACCCAACTCAGGAGCGCGGCGAGTGCATCTTCATGGGTAGTGGTTTCTGCCAAATACTGATCGACCAGAGATTTCCCCGAGGCGTCCTTTGCGAGGAAATGCACGCGATGCCCGATGCCGTCGAACTCGCCGTCGCAGATAAGGCCGTTGAGTCCCGGTCGCATATGCCCTTCAAAGAGCGAGAACTTGATGCTGGATGAGCCGGCATTCAGGACGAGGATTATATCGCTCATGATGCTGCCCCGGTCTTATGGCGCGCGAGCAGCAACGCGATGGCGCATGAGCCCAGTCGCGCAAGGGTCTTGTCCGAGCGGCTGGTTAAAATAATCGGTACGTGGGCGCCGAGCACAATGCCGGCGACCTCGGCGTCCGCCAGATATTCAAGCTGTTTTGCGAGCATGTTGCCGGCTTCGAGGTCCGGCACGACAAAGATGTCGGCGCGGCCAGCGACGGGAGAAACGATCCCCTTCGTCTTGGCCGCTTCCGCCGAGACAGCGTTGTCGAAGGCGAGTGGACCGTCCAGGATGCCGCCCGTGATCTGCCCCCGGTCGGCCATCTTGCAAAGGGCCGCCGCATCAAGCGTCGAGCGAATGTTCTCCGTAACCGTTTCGACGGCCGAGAGGATTGCCACCCTTGGTTCCGGGATGCCGAGGGAATGCGCCAATTCGATCGCGTTCTGGACGATATCGCGCTTATCGGCCAGCGTTGGATAGATATTGATCGCGGCATCCGTGACAAAGAGCGGCCTCGGGTAACCGGGCGCATCAATCGCGAAGACGTGGCTGATGCGTCTGGCAGTTCGCAAGCCAAGATCGCGATCAACGACGGCACGCATCAGCTCGTCGGTGTGGAGCGAGCCCTTCATCAACGCCTCGACTTTGCCGGCGCGAGCCATAGCGACGGCTCGTGCGGCAGCAGCCGCGCTATGTTCCGTCGAAACGATTTCGTAAGGCGAGAGATCGACCCCTGCCAGGCTGGCCGCGGTACGAATTTTGGTTTCCGGGCCAACCAGGATCGGCACGATGAGTTTGGCGCGAGCTGCTTCGACGGCGCCGAGCAGAGAGGTTGTGTCGACCGGGTGGACGACCGCTGTCGTGATCGGGGCAAGACCTCGTGTCATCGCAATTAGGGTTTCGTAACGCCGCCCTTTCTGCCGCAATTCGATTTCGGGAAGAAGAACGCGTGGCCGCCAGATCTTGTCGGTCGGGGCGATAACTTCCGATGTGCCGGAAACGACCTCCTCGCCACGCTGGTTTGATACATGGCATTCAAGGAGGATGCGATGCGTTTCTTCAGTCTTCTCCATCACCTTCACTATCACGGTGATGGTGTCGCCCAAGGCTACCGGCCGAAGGAAATGCAGGGACTGATCGGTGTAAACGGTTCCCGGGCCCGGCAGCTGCGTTCCAAGTACCGTGGAGATCAATGCCGCGCCCCACATGCCATGCGCGACCATCTTGTGGAAGACGTCGCTCTTGGCAACGGTGTAGTCCATGTGGGCCGGGTTGACGTCGCCGGACATGATCGCAAATACTTCAATGTCCTTATAGGTGAGCGTCCGGACGAGACTAGCGGTGTCACCCAGCTTGATCTCGTCGAACGTCCGATTTTCTATCCGCTCCATTAACCCCTCCAGCCCGACCAATGTTGAGCCCGTGAAGTGACCTGCGCCGACCTATTCGATTTTCTAGGGGAGTGCCTGGTGCAGCGTCGGTGACTATTAGACTGCCAGATTGGCGGTTCCTCAGTGCTCGCGCGAAGCGATTGCCTCGCCATATGGCCACTTCCAGTCCCTGATTTGCGGCATGTCCTCACCGTGCCGGCGGACATAGCGCGTATGCTCGATCAATGCGTCGCGAAATTGCTGCTTGATGTGAGCTGCAGCGACGCCGAGACCGGGCACCCGTTCGATCACCTCGATTGCCAGATGAAAGCGGTCGAGTTCGTTCAGGACGACCATATCGAATGGCGTCGTGGTTGTACCTTCTTCCTCGAAGCCACGCACATGCATTCCGGCGTGGTTGGTTCGGTTATAGGTCAGACGATGGATCAGGTAGGGATAGCCGTGATAGGCGAAGATCACCGGCTTGTCGCAGGTAAACATCCCGTCAAAATCGCGGTCGCTGAGACCATGCGGATGCTGATCCTTCGGCTGCAGCGTCATGAGGTCGACCACATTGACGACACGAATCCTCAGGTCGGGCAATGCCTTTCGCAACAGATCGACCGCGGCCAGGGTTTCGAGCGTCGGCACGTCTCCGGCACAAGCCATCACTACATCGGGTTCAAGGCCCTCGGTTTCGGTGCCGGCCCAGGGCCAGATCCCGATGCCGGCGTCGCAATGGATAGCGGCCTGCTGCATGGTCAGCCATTGCGGTGAGGGCTGCTTGCCGGCAACGATCAGGTTGATGCGATCGTAAGTCCGTAAACAATGGTCGGTGATCCAGAGCAGAGTGTTGGCATCCGGTGGAAAGTAGACGCGAACGATATCTGCCTTCTTGTTGACCACGAGGTCGACGAAGCCGGGATCCTGGTGGCTGAAGCCGTTGTGGTCCTGCCGCCAGACGTGCGACGTCAAAAGATAGTTGAGGGACGCGATCGGGCGTCGCCAGGGGAGGCTACGCGAGACCTTCAGCCATTTGGCATGCTGGTTGAACATCGAGTCGACGATGTGAATAAAAGCCTCATAGCAGGAGAAAAAGCCGTGCCGGCCGGTCAGCAGATATCCCTCGAGCCAGCCCTGGCAAAGATGCTCGCTCAGGACCTCCATCACGCGGCCCTGCTGGGCCAAATGGACGTCATAGGGTTCGATGCGTTCCATCCAGACCCGATCGGTGACGTCGAATACCGCATCGAGGCGGTTTGACGCCGTCTCGTCCGGCCCCATGATACGGAAATTTCGCGCCTCGGCGTTCAGCGATACCACTTCGCGGAGGAATTGCCCCATGACTCGCGTTGCTTCGGCCTCGATGCTGCCGGGGCACGGCACTTTCACCGCATAGGCGTGGAAGTCGGGCAATTTGAGCTCGCGTTTCAGCAAGCCGCCATTGGCGTGCGGATTGGCGCCCATGCGACGGCTGCCAATTGGGGCAAGCGCCTGCAGTTCGTCGCGCAACCGGCCATTCTCGTCGAACAGCGTTTCCGGCTGATAGCTTCGCATCCACTGCTCGAGCAGTTCCAGATGGTTTGGATTGCCGCGAGGGTTGGCGATTGGCACCTGATGGGCGCGCCAGAAACCTTCGACCTTCAAGCCATCGACTTCCTTGGGACCGGTCCAGCCCTTGGGACTTCGCAGCACGATCATCGGCCATTTCGGACGCTCGCTCGTCGCGCGGCCGTCCCGCGCCGATGTCTGGATGGCGCGGATCTTGTCCAGCGCGCTGTCAAGCGTCGTTGCCATCAGGCCATGCATCGTGGCGGGATCGTCGCCTTCGACGAACAACGGCTCGTGGCCATAGCCTAGAAACAAATTTCGTACTTCGTCGTCGCTCATACGGCCGATGACCGTCGGATTGGCGATCTTGTAGCCATTGAGGTGCAGGATCGGCAGGACAGCACCGTCATGTGCCGGATTCAGGAACTTGTTGGAATGCCATGAAGCGGCGAGGGGACCGGTTTCGGCCTCGCCGTCGCCGACCACGCACGCACAGATCAGATCGGGATTGTCGAGTGCTGCGCCATACGCGTGCACGAGCGCGTAGCCGAGTTCGCCGCCCTCGTTGATGGAACCAGGCGTTTCGGGGGCCGCGTGGCTCGGAATGCCGCCGGGAAACGAGAACTGACGAAACAGTCTGTGCAGGCCATCGGCATCGCGGCCGATATCGGGATAGATTTCGCTGTAGGTGCCCTCAAGATAGGTATTCGCGACCATGCCCGGCCCGCCATGGCCCGGGCCGCAGACGTAGATCATGTTGAGGTCGCGCGCGCGGATCACGCGGTTAAGGTGGGCATAGACAAAATTCAGTCCCGGCGTGGTCCCCCAATGTCCGAGCAGACGAGGCTTGATGTGTTCGGGCCGGAGGGGTTGGCGGAGAAGGGGATTGTCGAGCAGGTATATCTGACCAACCGACAGGTAATTGGCGGCACGCCAGTAACGATCGAGCAGGTCGAAATCGTCGGTGCTTGCCTCGCTCTCGTTTGCGCCCGTCTCTTGCATGCTAACACCTCCGGGAATGGACCGTAAAGAAACACGCGTGAGGTCCAATCGATCCGTCGCACCCGTGAAATCAAGTTAGGATCAAGAACGTGCGTAGATCGCATCACCAATGCCTTCTTTGGCTGTGGATCACAACCCGATCAGAAATTATTGGCGGTTTAGCCGGGCGAACGGCTTGATCTGTCTCAAACCGCCTGTTTTTCGAGCTTGGAGGTCCTTTGGATGCCCAAATTCACAGCCGGATTTGCGCGAGCGCAAAGTCGGTCCTTTCCGTCGAGGGTAATAAAAGCCGGTTTGAGGCGACAGAAGCCCGGTCGACAGCAGTTCAATCCATTCGGGAACGATACGAAATGAGGCCAGATCTCGCGGTTTGCTATGGACTGGAAAGGTTACCGAGATATACGAGCTACCCCACCGCACCGCATTTCTCAGCCGAGATCGGTCCGGACACCTACGCCGAATGGCTGAAGGCGATTCCGCAGCACGCCGCGACGTCACTGTATCTTCACATTCCGTTCTGCCGCTCGATGTGCTGGTATTGCGGCTGTCACACCTCGGTCGTTCGGCGCGAAGAGCCGGTCGCCTCATACGCCTCGGCCCTGAGCTGCGAAATCGAGCTGGTATCGAGTCAAATTGATCGGCAGATCCGGGTTGACCATATCCACTTTGGTGGTGGAACGCCGACGATCGTGGCGCCCGATACATTCGCGGATCTGATGGGAGCGATCAGGCGCTCGTTCGCTGTCGTTCCCTCCGCCGAAATCGCCATCGAGATCGACCCGCGCACGCTTACGGACGCGATGGTCGGTGCGCTGGCCCATGGTGGCGTCAATCGGGCGAGCCTTGGTGTGCAGAGCTGCGATCCGATCGTCCAGCGCGCCATCAATCGGGTACAAAGCTTCGACGAGACCGCTGCGGCGATCACAAATCTTCGACGCGCTGGCATCCGCGGCGTCAATTTCGATCTGATCTATGGACTGCCGCATCAAACAGTCGCATCGTGTCTCGATACAGTTCGCCGCTGCATCGGGCTCCGTCCCGACCGCTTCTCGGTCTTCGGCTATGCGCACGTCCCCACATTCAAAAAGCATCAGCGCAAGATAAACGAGGCATGGCTCCCGGGCAGCCTGGAGCGCCACGAACAGTCCGATGCGATGACGAATGCGCTGAAGGAAGCCGGATATGTCCAGATCGGACTCGATCATTTCGCCCTTCCCGACGATGCAATGGTTGCATCACTGCGGAACGGTACGCTTCACAGGAACTTCCAGGGGTACACCACCGACGCCAGCAATATCTTGCTGGGCTTCGGCGCCAGCGCCATCGGACGTCTACCGCACGGATATGTTCAGAACGAAGTCAGTACCCGTGCCTACCTGAAATCGATCGCCGACGGCAAGTTGGCGACCATTAGGGGATACGCGCTAACCGACGATGATCGCCTGCGCGCCGACATCATCGAACGCATCATGTGCGATTTCGGCGTCGATCTCGATCAAATTTGCATGCGACACCGATCGACGCCGGAAACAATACTGAAAGGGTCGCCCCGGTTAAGCAAACTCATTTCCGATGGCGTCGTCCGGCTCGACGGAACCTCGCTCAATTTGGCAGAAGACTCGCGATTTCTCGTCCGTAGTCTGGCAGCCGCTTTCGACGCGTATCTGGAGGGTTCGAAGCAACTCCACAGCCGGGCCGTTTAGACCAATCGGTGAGGCCTGCCGGCGATCAAAATAGCTGAGGATCGCGGGCTGCCAATTTGGCGGCCCGGGTTAACGCCGTTGCAGCGACGATCATGAAGCCAATTCCTGCAATGCTGACGACAATCTGTATGAGCAACGCGCCCGACATGTTCATCAGGACAACGTGGCCCATGAACGAAAGCAAGACGCTCAAACAAAAGATAGCCAGCGAGTTTTCACCGCAACGAACTGCTGCGGTCGTCCACAGCGAAGACGGTCCGCGCCAAGTTTGTGGCGTCAGCCTAGCCACGACCAGCGCAAGTGCTAAAAAGTGCAGAAGTCGCAGAGGATCGAGATTGCTCTTGTCGATAGGGTATATCAGCCGCGACAACATCTGGGGTAGAAAGGCTTCGAGCGCCTTCACCTGCCAGCTTAGCGCCACGGCCAAGCTGAATACGAGATACATGATCGCGCACGCCAGCATGGCAGGCGATCGGATTAATGCCCGCAATCTCGCAGAATTTTCCTTTGCGTACCACATGCCGAACACGAAGAGCACCTGCCATGCAAGCGGGTTGAAGTACCATTCGCCGTGCGGCCAAGCCTGCAGGTTGATGCCAAAAATCTGTACGCAGATGTAAAGTATAACGGATGTGGCCAAGGCAATCCAGGTACTGGACGTAAAGAGCCATAGCAGGGCCGGAAAAGTAAGATGCAGAAGCACGAATAGCGGCAGGATGTCGGTGTTGACCGGCCTGTACTGCATCAGGCTCGCGTGCAAAATCGCCGCGCCCGGATGTTCGAAGAATACCGCGGTATTTGTCTCGTCGAGGTAGCGCGCGTTGCCGAGATCTTGGACAAGTACGAGGCAAGCGATCAGCAGCAACAGAAACGCGACGTAGATTTGCCAGCTTCGCCGAACAGCATGGAGGCTCATGGCGAGCCATCCTTGCTTCTTCAATACGTCGCGATATGCGATCATGCAGGTGTAGCCAGAAATGAAGACGAACACCTCGGTCGCGTCGCTAAACCCGTAGTTGCGGAGAGTTAGCCAGCTAACGATGTTGTCAGGCACGTGGTCAAGGAAGACAAACCAAAGAGCCAGCCCCCGGCAGGCATCCAGCCGAAGGTCACGGTGAACGCCGCCGAATTGAAACGATCGCGACTTAATTTCTGGCTCGAATTGCACGTTCACGATGCCATCGACTTTCAGTCGCGCTCCAATAAAGCAAATAAGCTACGCCTGAGCATGATGCGAAATCTTCACTTTATGTTCGCTATTCGAAGAACAGATCGGGCATTTCGACTCAGCCTCGCTCCCTGGCGCGCCTCGCCTCGCCGTACTTCACAGCGCGATCGACGGCCTCGCGCACCTTGTTGACCGGAATCGCAAAGCCAATCCCGACGTTGCTCCCCGTCGGACTGGTGCTCGCGGTGGCAATTCCAACAAGTTCTCCGCGCAGATTCACGAGCGGACCACCCGAGTTACCCGGATTGAGAGATGCATCGGTCTGAATAAAGTCCTGGTCGCCTTCAATGTGGAGACTCGAGCGATGCAATGCGCTTACGATTCCATGGGTGACGGTCGTTCCCTTGCCGAAGGGATTGCCGACGGCGATAAGATAGTCCCCGACTTCGAGCGTGTCGGAATCTCCCATCGGCAGCGCCACAAGATCGGCAGCAGCGATCCCTATCACCGCAATGTCCGTTGCCGGATCGGCATCAATGCGAGAACTCTCAATACGCCGACCGTCGGCAAGGGTAACCGAGATATCATCAGCATGCTCGATCACATGGCTGTTCGTGACAATGAGCCCCTGTTGGGCATCGACGACGACGCCGGAAGCCTTGATCTCGCGATCCGTAGAATTGCACGGGGCATCGGGAAATTGGCGTGACTCAGGATCGATAAACAGGGGTTCCTGCACGGGAGCTCTTATTCTAACCGTAATGCTGACCACGCTTGGAAGTACCTTCCTGACAAGCGGCGCGAGCGTTGGAGGCGCCGATGTTTCAGCGACGGCGCCTGGCAGCTGAGCCCAGCCGGCTGTGGTGAAGGGATCGAGGAGTAACAGTGCGAATATCAGGTAAATGGTCCGGTTACCGCGTCGGCAGCTTGTCCGGGTCGCGGGGCTTGTGCAGAAGCTGGCATAGTTCGACATGATTTGCGGTGCCGTCCGTACCGGCAGACGAAAAAAATGCCAACGATCTCGGCTAAACATCGCTCACGTCCTTCAATGGACAACGGCTAAAGGAAAAGCCGCGCAATGGCTTGATCGAGATCAACCCGGGATCGTCGCGGAGAAATGTCAGTCGCTCTGATGGCGCGATCTCGTGAAGGCCGACCGGCAGAAATCTCACGCGCCGGCGGCCATCGGCGCCAGCCTCTCTCTACGGCAATTGCAGGCGCCGCTTCACGGTCCGAACTGACGCTTGTGGGACTTGCGTTTTATGGAAGCATGTCGTGGATCAATCTTCGGCAGCGCTTGCCTTGACACGGAGGCCGGCGCGCGGTGCGGAAGCATATGCCGGCTCATCTGACAGCCGCGGGCGCCTGCGTACTCTTTTCGAACGCTGCAGCGATCGCATCGTCAACCCGCTCGAGCCAGATGAACTCCAATTTGTCGCGGGCACCCTGTGGGATTTCATCAAAATCCCGGCGATTTCGCGCAGGCAGCATCACTCTGGTGAGGCCGGCCGCCGCGGCTGCGACGACCTTCTCCTTGATGCCCCCAACGGGCAGCACAAGACCGCGCAGCGAGATTTCGCCTGTCATGGCCGTGTCGCTCCTGACCGTGCGGTTGGTGAGCAAGGAGGCCAGCGCTGTAAACATCGCAACTCCCGCGCTCGGTCCGTCTTTCGGCGTGGCGCCGGCGGGCACATGGACGTGGATGTCGCTTTTTTCAAATACCGAGGCATCGATACCGAGCTGCGAGATGCGGCTTTTAACCAACGTCAGCGCCGCCTGTGCACTCTCGCGCATTACCTCGCCGAGTTGACCCGTCAGGATCAACGCTCCCTTTCCGGGAATACGAGTAGCCTCGATGAAAAGAATGTCGCCTCCGACGGGCGTCCATGCCAATCCGGTTGCGACACCGGGAATACTGGTGCGCATCGCGATCTCGTTCTCGAAACGGGGTTGACCGAGAACGGCACTGAGATCCTTTGCAGCAACGACAACCCGATTTGAACTGCCGTCGGCGATCTGCACCGCGGCGTGACGGAACACCTTGCCGATTTCCCGCTCGAGAGCACGAACGCCGGCCTCGCGGGTATATCCCTTGATCATCAGCCTCAATGCTTCGACGTCAATCTCGGCTTGTTCCGGTTTCAGGCCGTTTGCCTCGAGTTGGCGGCGAACCAGATACCGCCGCGCGATCTCAAGCTTTTCGTCTTCCGAATAGCCCGGCAGGCTTATGATCTCCATGCGGTCCAGCAACGGTCCTGGAATCGTATCCAGCATATTGGCCGTGGCTATAAACGCGATCCGCGACAGGTCAAACGGCACGCCAAGGTAATTGTCGCGAAACGTCGAATTCTGCTCCGGATCGAGGACTTCAAGCATAGCCGCCGAGGGATCGCCCTGAATACCCCGGCCCATCTTGTCGATCTCGTCGAGCATCATGACGCAATTGCGTGATCCGGCCTTCTTGATAGCCTGAATGATATTCCCTGGCAGCGCACCGATATAGGTGCGTCGATGACCACGGATTTCCGCCTCATCGTGAACGCCACCCAGGCTGACACGGACAAACGGCCGGCCCATCGCTCGTGCGATCGACTGCCCCAGCGAGGTTTTTCCCACGCCGGGCGGGCCAACGAAGCACAGGATCGGCGCTTTGCCCTGCGGCGCCAATTTTCTAACCGCCAGATATTCGACGATCCGGCTCTTGATCTTCTCCAGGCCGAAATGATCCTCGTCGAGAATGCGACGCGCCTCCGAAATGTCGATTGCCTTCTCGGCCGGCGAACTCCATGGCAGCTCGATCAACCAGTCGAGATAGCTCCGGACCATGCCCGCTTCTGCGGCTGCCTCAGGCATTCGCTCGTAGCGCCGCACTTCCCTTCGCGCCTGGCTTTCTGCCTCGGCGGGCATCTGGGCCTTGGCAATAGCTTCATTCAACTCCGCGACTTCCTGCGACTTTCCATCGCCTTCTCCCAATTGGCGCTGAATGGTCGCCATTTGCTCGCGAAGAATCGCCTCTCGTTGGCGTTCGTCGAACGTTGCCTTGGTCTTTTGGCCGATTTCGGCCGTCAACCGAAGCACTTCGAGCCGCTCGGCCAGATAGCGCGAGACCTTCTCCATGCGGAGTGACAGGTCGATCGTCTCCAAAATCTCCTGCTTCTCTTGTGGCTTGATGTCCATATAGGAGGTGGCGAGGTCGGCGAGGGCCGCGGGAGAGGTGACCGATTGAAACGCCCCGACGAGTTCGGGCGGCGCCTGAGGAAGCAATTGAATCGCTTCGATGGCTTGCTGTTGTAAATTGAGAAATCGTGCCTCTATCTCCGGTGAGCGTGTCGTGGGCTCCGGAATATGAAGAACCCGAGCCGCCAGGAACGGCGTGCCAGGAAGGAAGTCAAGAATGCGGGCGCGCTGGACGCCTTGGCAGATGATGTGATGGGTTTCGTCGGGCCCGGTAATGTAACGTACGATGTTGGCGACGGTACAAATCCGGTTGAGGTCCTCAGGACCCGGATCGTTCACTTCGACGTTTCGCTGCAGCAGAATTCCGATCGGCCGCTGCTCGCGCAACGCTTGTTGGGCGGCAGCGATCGATTTCGGTCGAGCTATGGTGATCGGGGCCACCAAACCCGGAAACAGCACGGTATTGCGGACCGGGACAATAATAAGGGCGTCGGCGGGAATAGGGACGGACGCAGCCTCGGTCGCGGCGTGATCTTCACTATTTGGCGGCATGACCATCCTCACGTAGACTTTGATAGGCGCAATGCAACGCATCCGTTCATCGCGAAGCGGCTGACGGCATATCGCCCCGTAGGCAGCACAATTCGGCGCTCGAACCGGCCTTGCGGGAGCTCGAGCCGATGAATCCGGGCGTTACGTAACTCGACGGGCAGCACCCGGCGTCCGCTGATGATCAGCGTACCGCTGTCGATTATGGCCTCGACCTGATTGGGATCGACGCCGGGCAGGGCCACGAGTATGAGAATTTCCCGATCGGTCTCCAGGACATCGATGGGAGGCTCCCAACTGGTTTCCCGGGAGCTGGCCGACGGTCGCAAGCTGAAGAACTGCTGGCGTAACCGCTCAGCCCGGGCCAACGAATCGACGGCCTCGGCCAACATCCAGTTCACGGGATCTTTTGATGACATTTGTATCCTCGTGTTGCGAATTTCGAAACGACCGCTTTCGCGTTGTGCGGCAACGCTCTTGCAAAAGCATCCCGTTGGATTGCCAGAATAGTTCTACGCTTGGGCCATCCCGTCAATCAGGGACAAACGGTGTGGTGGTCTTTCCTAGGACGTGCCGGAAGCATTTGCCCGCATTCGAGCAATGATGCTGGCGACAATCTGCATGGTGGCGCCGGCTGCCCAGCCGAAGCTGATGAGCAAAGCAGTGCTTGGGCGTGCGGTCTCGTCCAGAACAATGCTGGAGACCGACACCACCGCCGCCACCGCGGCGAGAAAAGTGCCGGTCGCGCTGAGCAGTTCGTTCCACGGCATCCCAACTGGAACCGAGGCCACGCCGGAGCGGCAAGTGCATTCGATGATCCGGAGGAACGGGAGGCAGATCCATACCGAGATAGAAAGCCGGCGGCCCCGTAAAGCATCATGGCCAGGACGGCAGCAGCCGAGCCGATCAGGTCGATGCCAGCCCTTCCCACATGTGCGGCAACGAACAATCCGCACGCGGCCCCCGTCAAGGCGAGCCCCGTCCGTTCAATGACGTGCGCCCACTTGCTGAGGGTGGAGCGGGTGTGCCACGGATCGGTGCGCTTGATCATTTGAGCTGAGTACCAAAGAGAGACCGAGAGCCGCTAATCAAGCCGAATCCCGCTTTGACGGGAAACGTCCTGGGAAAACTCAAAGGACGCTTCCCGTGCGCGGTGTGGGATTACCCACAAGTCGACGGAGAAGAAATTACACCCGGCAAGACTGCCTCGTTAATCGTCACCGGAAGACCTCAGCGATGTTGCTCATGAAAATCCGATCGTCAAGCGATCGTCGACAGAAACGACCCCCGGAGTTGACCAGGCTGCACTTTCGACCTTGTAGCGTTCATCCCAGTTGTCCACTCTTCCTTCCAGGAGGACCTTATTGCCGTTCTGCACCGTAATGCGTATGGCATCTGCCTCGACCTCCGCATGCCGCTTGAGCGCTGACTCGATCTTGATCCTGATGTCTGATGCATTGATGCGAGGCTTGATCTTGATGTTGTTCGTCACGCCGACTACGCCCGAAAGCTTACGCACATCGTCTTCGGCCGCGGTTCGTTCATGATACCAGTCGACATCCCCGGTAAGCGTGATCCATCCGTCCTGCACGAGCACATCGACCGAGTTCGATGGAACGATAACGTCCCAGTTCAGGATGTCGGATGCGCGTTGGGCGATTTGATCGTCCGCGGTCTTGCTTTGGAAGGGATAGCGGACTTCGATATTTTCAGCGATGGCATGGACGCCTTTCACGCGCCGTGCAGCCGCGATCGCGGCGACTTTCTGCGCATAACTGGTCACGTGTCCGCTTAGAGTTACGACGTCCCTGTCAACGGCGACGCCAACGTGCTCGCCGTCAAAGCTGGGATCGAATTCGAATTCGTCGATGATGTCCTGGCGAAGCTGGGCTTCTTTCATAACTTGCCTCCATAAGATATTTATCTGCAAGTTCACTTTCCGCGCTCGCGCGGCGAATACATTGATCCGCATCAAGAGTGCGTGAATCAGATCTCGGATCAAGACAAATTGATCTACCGTTGGTCGGTGGCCGAGCGGACGATGCCAATCTTGAAGTGTCTCTTCGCGTAGGCGACGATTTGGGGATCGCCTGGATGGTCGGCGGCTTCAACCGCGACGATTCGGCTGCCGACTTGCGGATTGCATTCGCGAATATATTTGGCGAGCTCGACTTTGGTGCCGGCCGGTCCGAGGATCAGGATTTCACCGGCATCGCTGACGGCATCCAGCACCTGTTTGAGGAATTCCTCGTTTTCATGGACATGGCCGCTTCCGATCGAATTGGCCTTGTGATGAATATGCCGCGTCGGCATGTGGGGATGAAGGACGATCTCATCGAGGCCGGAAAGACCGAGATAGAAGACCCGGGCCTGCAGGTGGTCGATCCAGACAACCGCGTGAAAATGATGCTGCATTAGCTTGGGTCCGTCCGTTGATTAATTATATCGCTGGTTTCAATTTTCTATCTTCGGTGGATTAAAAATACGCGCCCGGGATGGGTTCAACCCAGCAAAGATGATCGTGAACCTTCCTGACGCCGGGGACGTTCTCGGCTGCGACGATTGCCGCCTGCCTCGATCGTTCCTCGGAGACGACTCCGCCTAGATGCACGACGCCGTCACGGACGGTAACCGTGAGCCCAGCCGGACTCCAGTCGGTTTTCTCGATCGCTGCAAAGACGCGGTTGCGGATGTGGTCGTCATCGGCTGTCGGATCCGGCACATCGCGAGCAAGGTCTGCGACGGCCTGAAGCAGGTTGGCGCGCGTCACGATGCCGATTAGCATGTCTCCGCGCAACACAGGCAGGCGCTTGACGTGATTCTTTTCCATCACCTTGACGATTGCTTCGAGGGTGGCATCTTCCGTCACGGTGAGAGGATCGGGGGTCATGATTTCTCCGACCTTGCGGCCTTGCTCATGCACGTAGTCGGTGGCAGCCCGGCCTGGTCCGGCCAGAAACTTCAGCCACCTGCCGCGTTTCCGCTGGGTTCCGATCTCCGCGCGGCGGATAAAATCACCTTCCGAAATGATGCCGACCAGTTGGCCGGTCTCATTGACCACCGGGAGTCCGCTGATGTGTTGCTGCAGCATGATGTTGGCGGCATCAGCAATGGGCGTGTCGGGCTTCACGGAAATGACCTTGCGGGTCATGATTTGATGTGCGCGCATCGATCTGCTCCGGATATCGGGTCCAAGAATTTTGTAAAGGTTATGCCACCGGACTTTCGTCCACTTGACGCAGGTCAAGTCGCAGATCGAGGAGCAATCGCGGGGGCTTGATCCGCATCAACATCTCGCCGGCTCCCATGCGCCAATCAAGGTGCGACGGTGAAGGATTGGAGACTCGTGATGGTCAAGTCGATGAAAGCTGCGGTCGTTCGACAATTCGGCAGACCGCTGACCATCGAACAGGTGCCGATACCATCGCCAGGGCCCGGCGAGGTGTTGGTCAAGATCATGGCGACC
>JAJYAH010000590.1 GCA_021779635.1 Pseudomonadota bacterium
GCGCGCGCGCTCGGTCTTGTCTTTGTGATAGCGGCTGAGATCGCGGTTGAGCCGATGCGGCGCCGCCGACCAGTGGCCATTATGCCGATATCGGCATAATGCAGAGCGTTTTTAGCTTGGCGGCGCGACGCAGAGGGGCTGCGGGTGGCTCACCGCGGGTGGGTTCGCGACGGTAAGCTAAAAACGTGTTGGACTAAGCCGCCCCCACGCCGTCACAGCTATGGGCGTTGAATGGGGCGCTATCGCCGTGAGGGGCCGGAAGGGCAGTCTGATAGCTTGGCAAACAGGCGCCGGAGGGGGCGAAAACGTCGTCGATGCCGTGTTTGGGAGCAGCGTTACGAGGCCTGGCGTCACGATGGTGGTCTGCGGGAGGCAGAGCGACAAAACCATCCCCGTGGCTTGATCGCACCAAGCAGATCGATCCTATACCGAAGCGGTGAAAGCGCGTTCCCATTATGAGGTGTCCCGGATCGGCGGCTTCGTCGTGGCGCCGGTGATTGTTTCGATCACGATCATCCGCCCGTGGCGGCAGACCGGACATTGCGTGAGAGAGTGGCCATTGAGTTCCTCGCAGCGGAGGCGGTAGTCCTGCTCCGGTTGGTGTTGCGCCGTCTCCGGAACCGCCGCCGCCATGCCGAGAAGTTCGCGGCAACGCGCGAGCTTTTGTGCGCGATGGCGATTGCCGAGGAACCCATAGTAGCGGATGCGATGAAAGCCTTCGGGCAGGACGTGCAACAGGAAGCGGCGGATGAACTCGTCGGCGGCGACGGTCATGACCTTCTGCCGATTGTGGTGGCGATAGTCTTTCCAGTTGAAGCTGACCTTGCCGTCCTCGATGTCGCACAGGCGATTATTGGAGATGGCGACGCGGTGCGTATAGCGTCCGACGTAGTCGAGAACCTGCTCGGGTCCGGCAAAGGGCGGCTTGGCAAAGACGATCCACTCGGCTCGCCGCAACGGAGCCAGGTAGCGCCGAAAGGCGGCAGGCTCCCGCAAAGGCTCCAAGGACGAGAAGAACATCAGCTTCCCGGCATCGAAGGCCTTCTGCAAATATTCCAGGAAAAGGCGACGAAAGAGACGGGAAAGCACCCGGACGGGAAGGAAAAATCCTGGGCGGCAGGAGACCCAGCGAGTCCCGTCAGGGGAAAGGCCGCCGCCGGTGACGACGCAGTGCAAATGGGGGTGCAGTCCCAGCGTCTGCCCCCAGGTATGGAGCACGGCGAAGAAGCCAATCTCGGCGCCCAAATGCTTGGGATCGGCGGCGATGGTTTGCAGGGTCTCGGCCGCCGCGCGGAAGAGAATGCCGTAGACCGTCGCCTTGTTTTGATGGGCGATGACGGCAATCTCTTCCGGCAGCGTCACAACGACGTGAAAATATTGCGTCGAAAGAAGCTCGGCGCGGCGGTCGTCGAGCCACTGGGCGCGGGTCAAGGATTGGCATTTGGGGCAATGCCGATTTCGGCAACTGCAATAAGAGATGCGCTGATGGCCGCATTGATCGCACTGCTCGACGTGGCCGCCAAGCGCGGCGGTCCGACAGAGTTCGATCGCGGACATGGCGCGTCGCTGCGCCGTGCTCAGCGACGCGCCATGCTGGGCGCGATAGGCGTCGCCGTAGCGGCGGAACACGTCCGCCACTTCCAGGCCCGACCGGGCCACCGCAGCCGGCTCAGAAATATTGACGCGCGGCGGGCGGCAAGGCGGCAGGCGTCGGACGCGACAACAACTCCAGCGGGCTTTCCGTGGCGCAGACCTTGCTCGTGGCGATCCGCAAATACTGGGCTGTGGTCGCCAAGCTGCGGTGGCCAAGCAACAGTTGGATCGTGCGAACGTCGGTCCCAGCCTCAAGCAGATGGACCGCAAAGGCATGCCGCAGGCTATGCGGCGTGACGGGCTTGGACAGTCCGGAGAGACGGTGCGCCTTCTGGCAGGCGTCTCCAACCGCATGCCTGGTGATCGGTTCGCCAGGATGATCCCCCGGGAAGAGCCAATCCCTGGGCCGCGCCGTCCGCCAGTAGTTGCGCAGCAGCGCCAGCAGCGCGGGCGAGAGCATCACGTAACGGTCCTTTTGCCCTTTGCCCTGCTCGACGCGAATGACCATTCTCTGGCTGTCGATTGCCGTCGGTTTCAGATGAACCGCTTCCGAGATGCGCAGGCCTGCGGCGTAGCAGGTGGTCAGGATTGCGCGGTGCTTGAGGCTTTCCACGAAGCCGAGGAATTGCTGGACTTCCTCGGGACTGAGGACAACAGGCAACGTCTGAGGCTTCTTAGGAAGTGGGAGGACGTCCTTGAAAGTCCACTCCTTTTTGAGCGTCACCCCATACAGGAAGCGAAGCGCCGCGACGGCGATGTGTATCGAGCCGGGCGCCAGCTTTTTATCGCCGGTCAGATAGACTTGGTAGGCGCGAATCTCCTCTTCGCCCAATTCAGCCGGGGATCTGCCGAAGTGGCGAGCAAAGCAC
Source organism: Pseudomonadota bacterium (assembly GCA_021779635.1). Next base: position 2,463 of record JAJYAH010000590.1, read on the forward strand.
GACACTTGCAGAAGGTACGACGTTTGCGTGTTCAGCGCGAGGTTACGCAGTTGCATGTCTTCAACCATGCGTTGTCGAAGGACACTCATAGGAGGCTCCTCTGTCAGAAGGAAAGGCTGCAAGCAGCCCATTCCATTCTGATGCAGATCGGAACCTCACTGGAAGGCACGACCGGGGCTGGGCGGCCACCCCAAGGAGCCCCCGCCGCCTCTCACTGTCGCCGCCGCACGACTCCCGCGGAGCGGGTTAGTCCAATGGACGTTATGCCGATATCGGCATAATGGCCACTGGACAGGCCATCCGTCTCGATTGGCGCGTGATCTTTCAGGTGGGTTTGGTTCGAAGTTATATTCGCGCGAGGAGCTCTGCGCCGAAGTGACGTCGGCATTCTGCTGCGCGACGCTCGGCATCATCCCGACCGTCCGGCACGCCGACTATATCGGCTCCTGGCTTGATGTTTTGCGGGAAGACAATCGCGCGGTCATTCGGGCCGCGAGCGCGGCGTCCAAGGCAGCTGACTATCTGCTCGCCTTCCGGCCGGGCATCGATTTGGCGCTTGCCAACGAGCATGACGCGACCTGACGAAGGACGGTCTACGCTCGTTGATACAATCGGCCAAGCCATGACATCTTTTGCATGAACCACCAGAAGGGCAAGAATTCAAAATGAAAAGGACCTCGCTAACGCACCCATTGAAGATCGCGGCGCTATCCGCGGGGCCAATTTTTGGACGAGTTGGCATCACTTTCTGCCCTGGCAAATACGACCCGCATGCCATGAGCGGCCATTGGGATCGTGATCTTTCTCTCGACCTCGATGCCATCCGCGTATGGGGAGCCGCCGCTGTCGTTACTCTCGTCGAGCAGAACGAATTACTCCTCCTTCGGGTCGAACAACTTGGGGAGGAAGTGACTCGCAGAGATATGTTGTGGTTTCACCTTCCTATTGTGGATGTATCGACACCTGACGAGGAATTCGAGCAGCGATGGGCAGTCACTGGTGATGCGCTTCGAAATCTGCTGCGCAGCGGGCGTGATGTCCTGGTTCATTGCCGCGGGGGGCTCGGACGAGCTGGCACAATCGGAGCTCGGCTTCTAATCGAACTCGGGATGGAGCCAACGGCTGCTGTCAGGCAGGTTCGCGCCGCACGTCCCGGTGCAATCGAGACCCGCGAGCAAGAAAAATACGTCCTGGATATCGGTGCCCGCTTACCGTGACACACGGAGAAAATCATGGATTGGTTTGAAAAGCTCACAGGGTTTCGGGAATCTGGCTACGACGAGACCCGCGCGCAGCTCACTGTCATGGACGGAAGACTGGTTTCTCGGATCAATGGCGAGAGCTATGGGATCGGAGAGCTTGAATTGGTTTCACTTCAGGCTCTCCGCGAAAGGGTAAAGTCCGCAGACAAACTGCCCGGCAGGTTGAAGACAAGTGTGGTGACCGGCGATGTACGGCGCATGCATAGGTCCCCCGAAAATGCCGGCGCGCTTTTCCAGGTGGCATCACAGTTCAATTTGTTGGAGATGGTGTCGCCAGACGTGACGCCGGAACATGGCGTGACCCGGTATCAAAGCGACCCCACTCAAGGGCCGGCTTGCGCCATCGCCGCAGGCGCGGCGACCATCTACCGCAATTACTTCGCTCCGTTCGGGGGCAGCCAGGGCCAAACCGCGAGGAGGCAACTCGATGGGCTCGCGGACCTTGGGGATGCTTTGAGCAGTGCGACGAAACTGCCCGTCGGCGATCTATGGACGATGCAGAACGGCTACGCCTTGGGTACCCAAACGGGACTCGATGCCATCGCTCAACATCTCGGAACGCTTACAACAGACCAAATCGATGTCCTGCGCGGAAAACTGCGTATCGGAATACACCACGACGTCGAAGTCACCGAAGCAGCGGGGCCGGATCGGCCCCGGGTCTCTCAGTTATTCTGCTCGGCCCTGCCAGTCGCCTACAGTCGCGTGCCGCCCGCTCATTGGGAGCCATTCGCGGTGCTCGTCTTGGAGGCCGCTTACGAGGCAACCATGTGGGCCACCGTGCTGAACGCCCAACGCGGCGCATCAAATGTCATTTTCCTGACGCTTCTTGGCGGCGGCGCCTTCGGCAATCATGGCAACTGGATCCACGCCGCCATACGGCGGGCTCTGAAATTGATGACCGCCTACGACCTCGATATCAGACTCGTGAGTTACGGCACGCCCTCCAAGGAGATAGTGGCTATCGCGGAGGAATTCAGCTGATTGTCACCCCGGCCGCGCAGGATTATGCGCCTCTCGCTCCCCCTGCATATCCGAGCCGATTGCGCGCGGCCGGACGATTCCGGCCGGCGAAGCGGCAAGTGCGCCGTCCCGGTTATACATCCTCGGATATTCCCTAGGCGCCGTGGGCGAGGCTTGCCGCGTGGGCCCGTGGGAGGTCTCCAAGCTGCCGCCCCCCGCGAATTTCGCTCGACGAGAGTAAGTGCAGAGCGACAATTACGGTGGCCGCTTATCGACAATTAAACTGGCCAAATTGGGC
>JAJYAH010000591.1 GCA_021779635.1 Pseudomonadota bacterium
GCCAAACCGACCCGCGACGCGATCGCTTGGCGGGCGGGTCACATCTCTTCACACTCGAGTGAGTATGAGGTGCTTCACATTCGCAACTGATCGTTAGCGCTACTAGTTATCCGTATTCCTTACGGGGAGATCGCGATGTCCACGTTGCTTGACAACCATAAACCCGCCGATCGAAATCCAGGGGAAGCCGGAATGATTTGGCTTTTCGCCATCACGACGACCCTCGTGCTGGCCATAGCCGGCTTCGTCGGCATCGTCCTCTGATCTGTTCCCGCCCTGCCCGCAAGGACGACGCCGCGCCTGTTGCTCGCAAAGGGAAATGCCGGGCAGGCTTTCGCTGGAAAACGCTCTGCTGCAAGCCACGACGCTGCCCGGCTCACAACCGGTGGTGTCTCGCGCTGTATCAGGTTTGATGTGAACACGCGGGATGCCGGTCAGGCGACCGCGTTCAACCTGCCAGGGCTTCCGGACTTGCGCAAAGCAGCCGCCGGCGGATGGCTTCCGCGACGAGCGCGAGCGCCTGCTTGGCTTCACGTGCTTCCACTTCGGCTGCCTGAGCGCGGAACTCCAGCGCCGTCAGGCGATCCTCGTTGGCGGATAATCGCGATTGAGCCTGCTTCAAGGCCCGGGAGGCGTCTTGCAGCTTGCAATCGACCTCCATCATCGTTTGCCATCGCTCGCGCTCGGCAGCTTGCGTTCGCTTTTCAGCCAGCTTCAGTCTTTCAGCGGCGCTCTTGCACAGCGACTGGGCGCGGGCTTCGGTCTCTCGGGCTTGATCTTCCATGCTGCTGAAGATCTCGGCCGCCTGGTACACAAGATTGAGCGCTGTCACGCCGCAATCCGGTGCCGACGGCCGGCCAAAGCTCACGACCTTTTCGTTGCTGCCGACCGAAGCTCCCAGACTGCGCTGCGCCATGTCGTTCGAGACCTTTGAAGGATCGCTACCGGCAGCATTATGAACAGTTATGGTAAAGGGACGGTTAAGAAAGCCGTCGAGGCTTGTCATGCCCGGGCTGGGGCGAGCCGAAGCGAGGCCGTCCGTCGGACGGCAATGCCCAGGCATGACGAAAAGTAGAACCAGAGGCGGTTATTTCTCGCGGTCCGAAGGCCTGGAATGGATCGGCACTTCGAACGGGCCCATCGTCCTGTGGCGGTGAGAAGAGTGCGCGGCGCCTCCTCATGCCTCACCGTTTTCCGAGTGCCCGTCTTCGGGGCGAAGCAGCGATCAGACTTGCTCGCGAGGAAGACGGATCGTGACCCGAGCTCCCCCACCGGGGGCATCGCCTATTTCGATCGAGCCATGATGTTGTCGTTCGATAATGCCGAGTGCAATGGCGAGCCCAAGACCGGTTCCCCCGGTCGAACGATTTCGGGAAGACTCACCCCGTTGGAATGCCCTGAAGACGGATTTTCGCTGGGACGAGGGAATGCCGGGGCCTTCATCGTCAATGACGATCTCGGCCACGTCATTCGTCTGGCGCATGAAGACACGGGCGGCATGGCCGTATCGCAAGGCATTGCCGATGATGTTGCTGAGTGCCCGCGAAAGCGCGGTCCGATCACCACGAATGAAAAAGGCCCTTCCCTGATCAGCGTCGAATGTAATCCTGCCGCCAGCCAATCGTGCCGCCTCAACCTCGTCGGCGACGAGTGAACGTAGTTCCACAGGCTCCTTCGCTTTGAGCGGGTTGGCGTGAACGGCGACCAACAGCGCATCCTCCACAAGCCTGTCCATGGCATCAAGATCAAGCGAGGCTTTGCGAAGCTGATTGGGGTCGTCCAGCACCTCCAAACGGAGCTTTAACCGCTGCACATACGTCTTGATGTCGTGAGCAATGGCGCCAAGCATGATGTTGCGTTCCTGCAATAGCGTGGCGACCTGCTCCTGCATGAGGAGGGTGCGTTTTGCCAGTCCTGCGATCGCGGGGGAACCTCTGATCAATAGCGGTTGTGGCACTCCCGTCGATGCAAAGGCCTCGAGCGAATGCGCAATGCGTTCAACCGCGCGCCCTTCCCGCAAAATTACCAGCAATACGACGCTGGTCAGCAATATGCCGATGATGCCCAGCCAAAACCCCGTCGGTAGCCCGAAGAAGCGCGGCAGAAGCTCACCGCGCACCTCGGTGACAAGCCACTGCGCACCGGCAAGGCGCACATAGACCTGAACGGGTTCGGTCGATAGCGCCCAGTTGATGGCGCGATGTTCGCGGCCGAAAGGCTTTGCCCTGATGAATGCCGCGACATCGCCTGTCTCTCCGGACGCCAGCCGCTTTCGTACGGCCTCCTCAACCTCGCGGACATGGGCGTTCTGGGGCGTCTCGACCGGCCCTTCCGACGTTATCCGATAGCGCAAGCCTGCCGACGAAATGGCGGTCAGCACGTCACGGCGTTGCTCTTCATCGAGACTGGGCCACAGATGCACCACGGCTGCAATCTGGTCGGCTACCAGACCGCCGCTTATGCCGACGCGCTGCCTGCGCAGTTCGATAAAGGTTGACGTCAGCCCGAGCGCCTCGATGATGAGCGCAATGGCCGCGATCCAGAAGAAGAGCCGCCACAGCCGCCTTCGAGGCACCGTCACGACCGGATTTCCACGGGCGCGGCGAGGATGTAGCCCACGTTTCTTATGGTCTTGATGCCATCTTCGGGAAACCCGCTTTCGACAAGCTTCTTCCGAAGACGGCTCATCTGCACGTCGATGTTGCGGTCGAACGCATCCGACTCCCTTCCACGCGTCCATTCGATCAATTGATCGCGGGAGAGCACGCGGCCCGGTCGATCGATAAAACAGCGCAGCAAATCAAACTCGCCGGATGTGAGAGCAAGTTGCTCGTCCTGGTGGCCCGTCACCGCCCGACGCTCCAGATCGACCAATAAGCCGCCAACACGGCATTTGCCGGCGCGCGCAGAAGGACCTCTCCGCCGCAGGATCGCCTTGACCCGCGCCACGAGTTCTCGCCGTTCGAAGGGCTTCGGCAGATAGTCGTCGGCGCCGGTCTCCAGGCCGATCGAACGGTCGACGCTCAGGCCGCGAGCGGAAACCATCAATATCGGCGTATCCAGTGTCTCGCGCAGCCGCTCGCAAAACGAAAGACCGTCCTCGCCGGGCATCATGACATCCAGGATGATCACGTCGACGCTGTCCGGGGCGCGAAGAATCCGTCGGGCACTCGGCGCGTCCTTGGCCAGCTGCACGTCGAAACCCTCGCGCGTCAACACGACCTGCAGCAGCGAACGAATTTCGTCATCGTCGTCAACAACAAGAATTTTGGCCGCGGTGCCCATGACACCCGCATTGTCCTGACGGCTGGAGAAGGCGCAAGCGACAAATGGCGTCTGCAACAAATTGCAATATTCGCGGCAGGGACCGGCAAATATCAGGCAACAAAGCAATGAGAGGGTCGCCGTCATCGGCGAGCGTCAAATGCATCGGCTCGCCACAGACAAACGGAGACTGACAATGAAGACAACGATCCTCGCCGCCTCCGCGGCTCTGATGCTCTCGACGGCCGCCCAAGCGGGCGACTGGTCGGCACGTTGGACCGGTCCAAACGGCGGCACCTATGAAGGCAGCGGCAAATGCGCCAACGGAGCTTGTCAGAGCACTGGAACGTTCACCGGGCCGTTGGGCGGAGTCTGGCATCATTCAGGTGCCGCGCACCAGGTCGCCCCCGGACAATGGGCCGGGGAAAGCAAGCTTGTCGGTCCGAACGGCGGAACGTGGCAACACTCGTGGACATGGCATCGGCCGGGAGGCTGATCGATCTGGACATCGGCCTCCCGGTTTAACGGAAGGCCGCCAGTGAGGCAGTCAGGTCAAAAACAGCCCGAGATGATGAAGAGTCAGCTTGGATCGACCTGCGAGTACATTGAAGTGTGCGCAAATGGAGCAAACCGCAATTCGCAAAGCCGCGGGCGGTTCCGGAATTAACCCGCGGCGCCTCTATTCAGCTTAACAAGCGACTTTCGTTGCGGCGGAAAGCAAAAGGACTAGCGTGATCGGCACCGGATATTGCCCACATCCGGACCAAGCATGGCGAAGCCGTCGGGCGATCATACTCCGCCCGGCGGCCTCGTTTTTCGGAGAGCCGCTCATGATTGCTGACAGCGACAATCGCACGGTGATGATGGACTTGAGTCGGCGGCCAGCCTGGGTTGAGGCATGGCACTTGTGGACAGTGTTCTTTCCGCGTCGTTCGATCACAGGCCGGTTGGTCTATGGACAAGTCTGGCGCCGCCGCGATGGACGGCATTGGATATACAAGAAGTTCACGGAGTTTCGCGCCGATCCGGATCGTTGACCCGCGCCCGCCCAAGCTAGCCTTGAGCGTCAAGTTTCGGATATCCTTGCCGGTCACGCGTCCGGAATTCCATCGTCGCCGCGGCCATGCTGGATTTGGTCGACGCCACTCAGCCGGTCATCTGGTCCTCGCGATGAGGGGTCGCCGCGTGGCGCGGTAGCGCCCGCCCAACGCAATCCTCCAGCGCCCGGAGCTTCGTTACCGTTGCTGCGCGGCAACTGAATCCCGGTTCCTGCTGCGGAACCACGCATTTCGATTTACCGCGGGCGCTGCGTGGTCTTAGCTCCGCTTACCGGGGCTGGGGGTAGGATTTCATAGCCATAAATTTTTGAACCCGGCGGCCGCAGGACGCAATGTTCTGCGGCCTTTTTTAGCGCGGTGGGACGAGGTGAGAAATGACAGTTCCACGCCCGGCTGACCGGCCTTGGACACACCCGCTGGCCGGAAAGCTGTCGGGCCGCTCACCGGATGCGAAGAGGGCGGCCACGGGATACGAAGATCGTGACAACGTGGTTCGCTCGGGATGCCGTCAGAGCGTTGCGGGCAGCCGCAGGAGGCGATCATTTTTCGCTATCTGAAGCGCTGGAATCGATCGGCACTTCGAACGCGCCCAGCCGAAACTCCTCTCCGGCAGGCGGCTCATCGCCCTCCGCCGGCGCCGGCGGCGGC
>JAJYAH010000592.1 GCA_021779635.1 Pseudomonadota bacterium
AGGCAAGGCGCAGAACCGCCGCATCGAATTCGTGGTGAAGGAATAGCGATGCTATATCTCGCGACATTTCATTGGGGCTGGTTGCTGGCGTCGCTCCTGCTCGGGTTTGCGATGGGCTGGATCGCCGTGGTTCAGCGTGGTCAAGGCGTGTCGAAGCGGGTGGCGCGGTGGCTGGCGGTGCTGGCGGCCGCGCTTGTCGCTGCAGCGCTTGCCCGCCTGGTTCCCGGCCGCCCCGGTTATTGGCTCGACCTCGGCCTCATCATGTTCGCCCTGTATCTGGCCGGTTGCGCGGTGGGATCATGGCTGCGCGCCTGGGTGCTTTCCGGCCAGGCGAGGGCGGCCTGACACGTCCAATGCGCCCGGGGTGACCGGGATGCCCCTAACTCCCGCAGCTCACCATCGGATGTTCGCTTGTTACTGCGTGGCCGGCATGGCGCCGGAACTCGATCTTTTGTTTTTTCCAGCGGCTGTCGGCAAATCGGCGGCCCGAAATCATGAAAACCTCAAGCGCAGGCCTGGGCGCGGGGGCTGGTCTTTGGCCGAGCGAATGCAGCAAAACCACGGATTCCGCCGCCACGATCCCCTAATATATTGAAGGAACGCGTTTTATTCGCATCAAGCGAATTCCACTCCGGCCCGAAACACGCTACGACATGATGCCGGGGAGCAAGCAGGGCACGCCCGGCGGCAAGGTCCGCATGAGCGCTATCGTCGTGGGATCGTAGTTCGAGGTCTAGATGCTGGAAGCAATACGCAGGGCGATCTCGGTTCTGCGCCAGAGGCAAATCCTGCACAGGTTAGGGGTTGCGGTCAGCGTCGCGGTCATCGGGATCGCGTGCTATGTGCTCTATCATATGCTCCGGGGCATCGATGTCGGCGAAGTCATCGAGGCCATCAAGGGGACCGAGCCCCGTTCGATCGCGCTGGCGGCGTTGTTTGTGGCAGCGGGCTATTTCACGCTGACCTTCTATGATCTGTTCGCGGTGCGCGCGATCGGCCGAAACGACATCCCCTATCGCATCAACGCGCTCGCAGCCTTCACCAGCTATTCGATCGGGCACAATGTCGGCGCCAGTGTTTTTACCGGCGGCGCGGTGCGCTATCGGATCTATTCGGCGTGGGGGCTGAACGCGATCGACGTCGCCAAGATCTGTTTTCTCGCCGGCCTCACCTTCTGGCTTGGCAACGCCGCGGTGCTGGGGCTGGGAATTGCCTACCATCCGGAAGCTGCCGCTGCGGTCGATCAGCTCCCGGCGTGGCTGAACCGCATCGTCGCGGTTGCCATCATCATCGGGCTGGTGGCGTACGTCATCTGGGTCTGGAAACAACCGCGGAACGTTGGCCGTGGGCCCTGGACGGTCGTGCTGCCGGGCGGGCCGCTGACGCTGCTGCAGATCGTGATCGGGATCGTCGATCTGGGCTTCTGTGCCCTGGCGATGTACGAGCTGGTGCCGGACGAACCCAACCTCGGCTTCGTCGTTGTTGCCGTGATCTTCGTGTCGGCGACGCTGTTGGGCTTCGCGAGCCATTCTCCCGGCGGGTTAGGCGTGTTTGACGCAGCCATGCTGGTCGGTCTGTGGCAGATGGACCGGGAAGAGCTGCTTGCGGGAATGCTTTTGTTCCGCCTTCTTTATTATATTGCTCCTTTCGTCATATCTGTAATCTTACTGACGTTTCGGGAGGTTATCCTCGGCACCCGGCTGAAACGCCTGCGGCGGGCGACAACCGGCGCGCCCGCGGAGCCAAAACACGAAGCCGTATACGTGCGAGAGCGTGGGGATACAGGCTCCTGACGATACGACCGGAATGGGATGAGAGCCGGCCGATGGCGATAGACGATTCTTCTGCTTCCTTCTTTTCACCCTGGCCGGATCGGTTGAGGCATTCGGCGATCATCCTGCTCGCCGCCGGTCTCGCCATGACGGTGCTGGTCGTGTTCGGCGAATTGTCGCCGATCCGCGCCGCCGCCGTTTTTGCCTGCATTGCCGCGGCTGCGCTGGTTCCGTGGCGGTTGCACAATGTCGCGGCGTCGCGTGAAGATGTCCGTGGGGTCAGCCCGGTCGAAACTGCGGCAGTCAACGCCATCGTCGCCGGCATGCCGGATCCTGCCGTGCTGCTCGACCGTGCCGGCCGTGTCATTCATCTCAATGCCGCCGCGGCGCAGCTGGCGCCGGCATTGCGCAAGAACGAGCTTGCCCAGTTCGCCTTGCGTTCGCCCGAGATCATCACCGCACTCCGCGAAGCCATTGCGACCACGGAATCCCGTCGCGCGACCTATCTCGACCACGTGCCGGTCGATCGCTGGATGGAACTGATCATTACCCCGGTGCCGGTACCGACCCTGTTCGGCGGCAGCGATAAATGCATGCTGATGACCTTCCACGACCAAACGCCGCTGCGCCGGGTCGAGGAGATGCGCGCCGACTTCGTGGCTAATGCGAGCCATGAATTGCGCACCCCTCTGGCTGCGCTGTCGGGCTTCATCGATACGCTGCAGGGGCCTGCCAGGGATGATGCGAAGGCGCGCGAGCGCTTTCTTGGGATCATGCATATCCAGGCGACGCGCATGGCAAGGCTGATCGACGACCTGTTGTCGCTGTCGCGGGTCGAACTCTCCGCACATGTCCGCCCGGATACGCTGGTCGATATTGTTCCGATCATCCGGCAGGTCGCCGATGGGCTGGAGTCGCTGGCCCGCGAACGGCAGGTCGTTATCGACATCGAACTGCCGGAGACGCCGGTGACGATTGCGGGCGATCGCGAGGAGTTGTTGCGGGTGTTCGAGAACCTGATCGAAAACGCGCTGAAATATGGTGCATCCGGCGGGAAGGTCGTCGTCTCCCTCACCTCGGCGGTATCGGGCGAAGGCGTGCCGGAGGTGCGGGTCATGGTGCGGGATTTCGGGCCGGGCATCGCGCCGGAACATCTGCCGCGGCTGACCGAACGGTTTTATCGGGTGGACGTCGGCGACAGCCGCGCCCAGGGTGGAACCGGGCTCGGTTTATCGCTGGTCAAACATATCGTTAACCGCCACCGCGGCCGGCTTTTGATCGAAAGCGTGCTGAAGCACGGGGCCACTTTTACCGCCTGCTTTCCTCAGCCGAAGAACCCGAATTCGGCCTAGAGCCACGCAATCTGCCACGCCCGGAGTTGCGAAGATTAGCTCTTAATGCAGTTACGAATAAAACTGCGGCGCTTGAAAAATCTCAACTTCCGCTGTTTCGCCTGAAGTCGGCAGCTTTCCTGTTTCTCCGCGAGGTGATTGCTGGCGGCCGCAATTTCTCCCGGAGATTTCATGGGCGCAGACAGAATTTCCGCGTCGGCTGCTGATCCACCAATCGCGATGGCAACGACTGTCGAAAAAACGACGATGCGAAGCATTTGATTCCTGTCTCACGTTTTATGCCAGTCTGGCCAGCCAGCGCTGGAGAGAGCAAGGTAAGATACGGCGAGTACTTGCAAGCCCGATCGTCTGGAGCAAAGTGCCGCTCAGGGCGCCAGCGATCAATCCGACAAGACGGTGTCCCTTCCGGCCAAAGCGATGCTCGTGCAGCGCGGTTGCCGCAAAATGAGCGCCAGCTAGGCCGGCAATGATCTGTACAATCAGCCCGGTGGTCCATTCCAAGCCATTGCCTCGGTTCGAATCGTCCGACGCAAAATATTGCGCGTCGATGACGTTGGTATGAAACCTGCCGCGTGGGTCGCGATCGCGCGGCGCCTAACATATTGGCGTAATTGAAAAATTATCCGCTTTTCAAGGCCCATGGTCGATCGCCAGGGTAAAATCGAGCGGGTTCGCAGCCACCCCGAAAGGGAAGAAACGGTAACAGAGTGCATCTAGTCGCTGTCACGTAAACGTCATGCAACTGCAATATTAGGTCTATCACACCCCTCTATAGAGCGGCCCGGAGCGCGATCAGTCCGACAGAGCGCACCGCTCATCATGGAGAAAGCCCGTGAATTTTCTTAAGACCCTCGTTGCTGCCGGCCTTGTGGCCGCTTCGACAGTTCCCGTTCGCGCATTGGATATCTCCGGCGCGGGCGCGACATTCCCATACCCGATCTACGCCAAATGGGCCGATGCCTATAAGAAGGAAACCGGCAGCGGCATGAACTATCAGTCGATCGGTTCAGGGGGCGGGATCAAGCAGATCCAGTCCAAGACCGTTACCTTCGGCGCCTCCGACATGCCGCTGAAGCCGGCGGACCTGACCAAATCGGGACTCGTTCAGTTCCCCACCGTCGTTGGTGGCGACGTGCCTGTGGTCAATCTCGATGGCGTGAAGTCGGGCGACCTCAAGCTTGACGGCGCGACTCTCGCGAAAATCTTCCTTGGTGACATCAAGTCCTGGGACGACGAGGCAATCGCCAGGCTGAATCCCTCGGCAAAGCTTCCAAAACAGGCAATTGTCGTCGTCCATCGCTCGGACGGCTCCGGCACCACTTTCATCTGGACCGACTACCTTTCGAAGGTCAGCGAGGACTGGAAGTCGAAGGTCGGCGCGAACACCTCGGTTGAATGGCCGGCCGGCATTGGCGCGAAGGGCAATGAAGGTGTGGCGAACAATGTCACCAACACCAAGGGCGCCATCGGCTATGTCGAATATGCCTACGCCAAGCAAAACAAGATGACCTCGGTCAGCATGATCAACAAGGACGGAAAGGTCGTCGAGCCCAGTGCATCGGCGTTCCAGGCCGCGGCGGCAAACGCGGATTGGGAAAAGGCGGACCACTACTACGTGATTCTGACGGATCAGCCAGGTGCCTCGTCCTGGCCTATCGCCGGCGCGACGTTCATTCTGATCCATACCCAGCCGCAAGATCCGGCAGCAGCCACCGAAGCGCTGAAGTTCTTCGCCTGGGCCTACAAGAAGGGCGACAGGATGGCCGAAGAACTGGACTACGTTCCGATGCCGGACAAGGTAGTGGCTGCCATCGAGAAGATGTGGGCGGCCGAAATCAGG
>JAJYAH010000593.1 GCA_021779635.1 Pseudomonadota bacterium
GGGTGTTCTTTCGCGCCGAAAGCACGGCGTCGGCGCTGTTCGTGCTGTCGAAGATGGCCGACCCCACGCAGATCGTGTTCGGCCGAGGGGAGATGGCCTACAGCGTATTTATCATGATCTATGCGGCGATCGCCTGGTTCGCGCCGAATACCCAGGAGATCATGGGCTACGATCACGCCAACCGGACCGTCGGCGAGCGGATCCCTGCGTGGCAGAAGCGGCCGGCTTTCATCTATGCCACCGCAGCGGTGCTGGCGTTCGGGATTCTCGGAATCCAGCAGCACAGCGAATTCATTTATTTCAGGTTTTAGGGCATGATCCGGAAAAGTGGCTACCGGTTTTCCGACAAGGTCATGCTCAAACACATGAGCGCGCCCGCCAAGAATCTGATCCGGTTGCTGAGCGCGAGCCTGCTCGTCATGCTCATGTCGGCCGTGCTCAATTTCATTGTCGATCCGCTGCAGATCTTCAGGCCTGCGCGGCTGTTCGCAGCGATGTATTCGCAGGATAGTCGCGTGCAGGATGCCGGGCTGATCCGCAGTCAGGATTTCGACACCGTATTCATGGGTACGTCGCTCGCGATCCATTTCCGGCAGAGCGACATCGACCGGGTCCTCGGCGTGAAGTCGCTGAAGCTGGCGCTGAACGGCTCCAGCTCGCGCGAACAGGCTTTCGTGCTGGCGGCCGCGCTCGAGCGTCGTCCCAAACGGGTACTGTGGGAGGTCGACGACTGGATCTTCCATGACGCCCCGGACATCGATTCGAATATTCATCTGCCGGCCGATCTCTACCGGCGAAATCCAAGGGGCGTCGTCGGCTATCTTCTGAGCGGACGTATGGCGCGCGAGTCGGCATGGATCATGGCGCGATCGATTCCGCCGCTCGAGCCGGTCGTGGGGCGCCTGACCAATGAGGTGATGTTCAAATTTCCGATTTCCCGCGTCGATGACATCAATGCCCTGCCTTCCGATTTCGACGTCGCCGCGACCTACAATGCGAGACGGGCGATCGCCGCCTTCAAATACATCACCGATCCGGCTCGCAGCAGATATCTGGCCGACGATACCGACTACGACGTGAAGGTTCGCGTTTTCGAGCGCGATGCGATCGGCCTCATCGCAGGACATCCGGAGGTGACGTTCGACATTTACCTTCCGCCTTATTCGGTCCTGCAATGGGTCGCGATGCGCGACGCTTCACCGGGGACGCTGCAGAGCGTCTATGATTTTTCCGCCTATTTTTGCCGGCGGCTCGTGGCGTTTCCAAATGTCCGTGTCCATGACTTTCGCAGCGCAAGCGAAGTCACCCACGACTTGAATAACTACGCGGATGTGATCCACCATTCGCCGGACGTCGATCTGAAGGTTCTTTCCTGGCTGGCGGAGGGGAAGCATCTCGTTGACGGCGCCGCGCCGGTCGCCTCGCTCGACCGGCTCAAGGCGCAGGTCGAGGCATACCGGATCGAAACCGTCGAGAGGTAGCCGCCGCGTTTCCCTCAACGGCGAATGCGTTCAAAAGCTCCGCCGGATCATGACGACAAGGATCGCACCTGCCAGAACCTGAGCAGGCGACGTGCATGTTCGGTGGTCATGGCGGCGTATTGCCGTTGCGCCCTGGCGAGCTCAGCCGGCTTCATTGAACCGGTCGCAAATCGGCTCTCCAGGATCGCGCTAACCGTCTCCCAGCCGAGTTCCGCTGCCTTGCACGGGACAAGGACGCCGTCCTCGCGAAGGCTTTGCATCAAGGGGCGAACGACTTCAATGCTGGATTGCGACAACAGCGCGAGTGCAGCGATGGTCTCCTCATATTTTCGCTGCCTGGCGAAGCCAAGCAAGGCGGCTTCGTCGAGTTCACCCTTGTCGTTCAGCAACGTCACGAAGCGCTTGGCCGCGGTAAAGTCGTGTGTCCTGGACATATCGCGATTTACGCCTGCGGCAACGGCCGCAATGGCAGTTCGTATTTCCTCAAAGATGTGGGGAGGCGCACGCGACAGCAGTCGCGCCCGGACCGCTTCGGTCGCCTTGCGCAGCAGCTGATCGCGGAGCGCGGGCGGCAGATCGACCCGGATTCCGGTTTCTACCGCCAGATCGGGGTCGGACTCCGCCTGCGCCAGGATGATGGCGAATCCGCTCGCGGAAACCCGCGCGCCGGGGTTGTTGACGATCCGGCGACTGACGGACGGGTAATGGCGGGCCAGCAGCGCGTCAGTAACGACCTCCTTCAACCACCAGCGTCCCGCAATTGCCAGGAGATGCTGCTCACCTTTGGTTTGCGCGACTTCGACCAGATCTTCCGGGGTCAAACGCGCAGATTCCCTCAAGACCGGGCCGGCGACGGTGATTTCATCGTTCCTTGCGAGGCGGCGAACGACAGACGGCGGCGCCTGCGAAACCGGCGCGAGTTCCGCGCTCAACTCGGCAAGAGCGATGCGAGCGCTAACATCGGCAATCGCCCGAATCTCGATCGTCTTGACGAGGCGTTCGAGCACATTGTCGAATAAATCGATCTGCTCGTCCTTGTAGCTGCCGGCCGACGACAAAAACAGGTCGGTCACGCGCCGGATCGTTTCCAGGCGCCTTTCAGACGATCCGCAACTTAATGCTGTTTCGATTTCGTCGACAAATGACAGGTTTGCAGCTGACATCGCTCATCCTGAGCGTATTGGGGCGCTGTTCTAGGCGAAAGCTGATTATCCGGGGAAACCCTGAATGTTCCGTAAAGTCGGGAATTTTGAACGGGAAAAAATTTGTCCCGGAGCGAAATCACCGGTCCTCCGTAAAGCGCGAACGACCGGCAGCCAACCCCGCCGGTACCGCAAGCCCGACGGGAAGGGCTTCCAGAAAACTAGGCGGCGGCAATTTTCTTTTCGGACCACCAGTTTTTTATCAAGGCGAGACGACTGTTGGACAGGGCGATCGGATCGGCCGCTCCCATTCCCTTGGGAATCGACAATTCAAGCCGCTCGACCGCCCTGGCGCCTTTGCGGGCGTCCTCTTCCCCGCTGAACCGGTGGATTTCGAAGCCGCGGTAATTTGGCATCATGTATCGAAAGCCAAGATGGGCAAGCCAGGTCAGTTGAAGCAATTCGTCTGTCGATAATTCGACGTGAATTTTTCCGTCCCGCGGAGCCTTCGATCGCCTGCCTGAGCGGTAACCCTTGTTCCAACAGGCGCTTCCCAGGGCGTCACCAAATATCCATAGCTGCGCGTAGCGAAGGTCCACTTGCCGGCGGGGCGAGACATTTGCCGCTGAGTTCCTTAATTTCCCCAGCGCTTTCGAAACGTCCGCGGGCAGCTGGCCCTCGACCTCAAAATGCGAATTGACGCCCCGAATAATCTCGGCCGCCGCTTCCTGCATGCCGCGATGACGTCCGCGGATGAAACAAGACCTCATCAAAGACCCCGATGAGATCGCCAGAAGCAACAATAACGAAGCGATAACAACCAGAATTTCCATCGCGTATCCCCGTCGCGTAGAAACTACCCCGCATCAAGTAAAGCCCAATATGCTTAATGAGTGGGTAATCATGGTGGGGCGCTGCAGAAAAAGTGGCAAAAAGTCAATGGAAAAGCGGCCGCTGGATCAAGACACAACGAGGTCTGCATGATGCGCGTGCACTCACGAGAGCGCTCTTCGGCGGTGAAATTTACGACTCCTTTACCAGCGCGCGAACGAGTTGACGCGCATTTACGTTTCTTGGCGTGACCTCCGGCTATTTAATCAAAGTGGAAAAAACTGGAACCGGCGATGCCTAGTCAAACCGTTTCGGGCTCACCGATCGTTCGCAAACGTTGCCGCGCGATCCATGATGAGACCGGGAGCTGGCTTCGGGTTCGGCAGGGCATGCGCCCCTGTTGGCAAATCTCGGCCGTTGCCACCGCCCTCCTTGCGATTGCGCTGATCGTTGAGCCGTCCCATGGCGGCAGCCTGTTGGACCCTGCCCGGAATTTCAAGCAATACGAGGCGAAAACGATGGCGGGTCGCGGCGAGGGGCTTCGCGCGGCGCCGGCATTTTCCGACGGCACGATGCATGATCTGGAGCCGCCCGCATCGCCCACCATTCTTGTCTCGAATGAGACCAGGCCGCACGAACCGGACACCGATATATTCGCGCTAATGTCCGGCAACTGCAGCACCCTTAAGATCGCGGGCCGCGATTTCACGTGCAAGTCCGTCGCGTTCTTCCATAGCGAACAGGGCCGCACAAACTTTACGATCGCTCTCGACGATTCGACTGACGATCGTCACATCATCTCGTTCTCGGGTGAAAATGGTCGGCGAGACCAGGATAACCTGTACGAACTGCCCATCGACCAAATGCTGCTGAACTCCAAGGACAGGCCGAAGGTGGATGGCCTGCCGGTGCCGTTCGCCGAATCGTCGATGGGCATTTGCAGGCAGCTTGGAAACTTCGCGGCGGGACAGGTTTCCAGTGTCTCCTGCGACGCGATCGACAAAAATGGCAGGAAGTATGAATTGCGTTTCGAGTCTGATGGCTTGCCGATTGCGGTGCGGAAGGTCAGGCTATCCCCGCCGACGATCAGGGAGAACCCGATCGCCGAATCGAGCTACACCAGGCTGGTCGAACCGAACGCCGTCGCTCCCGAGTATCGGGAGGCTGCGGAAAAGCGCCGAGCGGAGCAAATCGGACAACTCGAATGCCGTCGCAAGGCCGCCGTTGCGAAAATTCTGCCGAGAGACCGGACGGCCTACATTATCCAATGTTTGGCGGAGTTCGGCGACCAGCCGACCACGACCGCCCGTCAGTAGAGCGGTATCGAATCTCGAGATCATGCGGTCCCGACGCACCTATCAACCGGATATTTCCGGATTGGGTTGCGTGCCAACTGGCCTGCCCCCTGGTCAGAGCGTTTTCAAGCGAAGTGGAGACCGGTTCGCGTCAAGAAAACGCGTCAAATCAAGAATCCAGAGTCCCGTTTCGATTCAATCGAAACGGACA
>JAJYAH010000030.1 GCA_021779635.1 Pseudomonadota bacterium
ACATAATTCGACTGCCGCGAAATCTTCGGAACGCATTACCCCGCGATGGCGCTGGTCCAGGTCGTGCGTCTGGTTGAAAAGGCGGCGCGGGTCGAGATCGAGGCGACGGCGGTGGTGCCGCGCTGATCCGCGGGTGCGAATTGGGCCCCGATCGGGACGTCAGCGGCCGCGATGGCGCGGCGGCTTCTTAATTCCGGTACGATGTGTCGACGCGGTCGAGCTTCCGCAGCAGCGCCGGCCAGGCGAGGTCGCCGTTCCGGCTGGCGTGACCCGGGCGCGGCTTCATCTTGTCAAAGGTCTGTTCCAGCACAGCCTGCGGCGGCTGCACCAACTTGGTGTTGCAGGACAGCGCCATGATCTGCACCTCGCAGGCGCGTTCCATGCGCCACAGGACATCGAACGCCGCCGGGATGGTTCGTCCGACCACCAGCAGTCCATGGTTGCGGAGAACCATGGCTTCATGATCGCCGAGGTCGGCCACCAGCCGCTCGCGCTCGCCGACATCGTCGGCAATGCCTTCAAAGTCGTGGTAGGCGACGTGCAGAAATCGCATCGAGGTCTGCGCCAGCGGCAGTAACCCGCATTCCATCGCCGAGACCGCCATGCCGGCCGGGGTGTGCGTATGCGCGACGCAGTCGACATCGTGCCGGGCCATATGAATGGCGCTGTGAATGACAAAGCCGGCGGCGTTCACGCCGTACTCGGAGGCATTGAAGAGGGTATTGCCGTCGAGGTCGACCTTGATCAGGCAGGACGCATCGATTTCCTCATAGAGCATCCCGTAGGGATTGATCAGGAAGTGGTCGGGCGATCCCGGAACCCGGCACGAGATGTGGTTGGCGATCATCTCGGTCATGCCGTACAGCGCGGTGAGGCGATAGCAGGCGGCGAGATCGACCCGGGTTTGCCATTCCTCCGGGCTGACCTGTTCGCGGACCGATTTGACGATCTTGATCGCAGGAGAGCTCACGGGAGGGGTCATGGATTGGCTCCGTTGCAACGGGTCATGTTCAGGGGCGAACTCTGAGCGCCAGAATACCGGCAACCCCTGTTGCGCCGCAAGGCGGCTAGTTGACCGTCGCTGCAATGCAGCTATCGCCAAACCGCTCTCTGGCGTGACTTCGGGTGCAACGGACACCCGGCATTCCCAACGCCCTTCTTGGGCGGATCATTCCTGCGCAACTCGGGCGCCTCGCGCCGCGGGAAGACGGACGCCTATCTGAAATTGGAGTGACGTATTGCGAGCCACCGGGGTCGGCGCAAAGCGCCGCCCGGTGGCTGCTCGCAATCACCGGGCACCCTCGTTGTCGTTCCCGCTATTCGGCGCTGCTAACCAGTTGGATGCGTGGCGCTGCCGTCCTCGTCAGGCTGCGGTAGGCGGCGAGATAGTCGAGCGCCATCCGACGCGCGGTGAAGCGCGCCTCAAACTGCTTTCGGATGGCGCCGCGGTTCAGACCGGCGAGCCGACCAACAACGCCGACCGCGCTGGTTTCGTCTTCGACGATGAAGCCGGTCAGCCCCTCATCGATGATCTCCGGAACCGAGCCACGGTTATAGGCAATCACCGGCGTGCCGCAGGCCATCGCCTCGATCATGACGAGCCCGAACGGCTCCGGCCAGTCGATCGGAACCAGCAGCCCGATCGCGCCGCTCAGGAAATCGGATTTTTCGTGGTCGCCGATTTCGCCGATATATTCGACCAGCGGGTGATCCATCAGCGGCCGAATAATTTCATCGTAATATTCCTGGTCGGCCCGATCCACCTTGGCGGCGATCCTGAGCGGGATGCCGCATCGGGTCGCGATCTTGATCGCCCGATCCACGCCCTTTTCCGGCGCGATGCGGCCCAGCACAGCGAGATAGCTGGGGGTCACCGGCCGCGGTGTCAGCAACTTTTCCGGCAGGCCGTGGTGGATGGTGCTGACCCACTTGGCTTGACGCACCGGCCGCCGCTGCGCGTTCGAGATCGAGATCACCGGTATGGAAGAGAAGGTGTCAAACACCGGCTGATGCTCCGGCAGGTCGAGCCTGCCGTGCAAGGTGGTCACGAACGGCGTCGGTTGCCGCGCGAACAGCGAAAAAGGGTAGTAATCGAGGTGAAAATGCAGAAAATCAAATTCTTCCTCGTCGCATTTCTGTCGTACGCGTTCCAGCATCACCATGTGCAGCGCGTTAGGATCGCGGACCGAACCGTCGAGGCGCAGTGCTTTCGGCCAGGTCGCTTCCAGCTTTGCCGAAGTCTGTGAATCGCCGCTGGCGAACAGCGTGACGTCGTTTCCCAGCGCGACCAGTTCTTCGGTCAACCAGTGGACCACCCGCTCGGTTCCGCCATAAAGCCTGGGCGGGACAGCCTCCGTCAGTGGAGCAACCTGCGCGATGCGCATTAAACCTTCTCCTCTTTAGGTGTTAGGTGAAAAACCCCCAATTTTGCAGATGGCACGGGCATGCCGGGTAGGGAACGTTTCCGCATCTGCGAAGTTCCCAAAGAACGCGTACTTCTTCACACCATGGTCTTGTTGATGCCATTACCTCCAATCAGACTTTTACCGTCGCCAATGCTGCGGAAATGTTGCGCAATATTGGCGGTACGGTGAGAACATTCGATCAAACGGCAGGCGTCCAAATAAAATCTTCCTTCTTCTCCAACGGGTTTGCAGCAACATGGACAATCTTTCAGGATATGCGCATCGTCCACTTCCGTTCGTGCTGCGCTACCTCCGCCAGCGGTTGACATCGCACGTCGTTATCCTGACCGCCGTGACGGCAGCGGCTGCCTGCTCGATAGGCACGCAATATGGCGTGAAATATCTGGTCGACAGCTTGACGGCCGGGCCAGCCCATGCAGGCGGCGTGTGGCTGGCATTCGTTTTTCTCGTATCACTGATAGGCGCGGATAATTTTCTGTGGCGGATCGCGAGCTGGACCGCGAGCTTTACGTTCGTCGGCGTGACCGGCGATCTCCGCCGCGACATTTTTCGCCATCTGACCGGACATGCGCCGAGCTATTTCACCGACCGGCTGCCGGGCATGCTGACGAGCCGCATCACGGCGACCTCCAATGCCGTTTTCACCGTCGAGAACATGTTCGTCTGGAACGTGCTGCCGCCGTGCATCGCAACGGTTGCGGCCATTGCGTTGATCAGCACCGTGAATCTGATGATGGCGGCCGGATTGATCGTCGTCGCCGGCACCATGGTGGTTGCGATGTTTCATCTGGCAGCCGCCGGCAAGCCGCTACACGACGATTTCGCCAACAAGGCCGCGGCCGTCGATGGCGAGATGGTCGATGTCATCAACAACATGCCGCTGG
This sequence comes from Pseudomonadota bacterium, assembly GCA_021779635.1. The sequence goes on from JAJYAH010000030.1 coordinate 3,311, forward strand.
TGCGCGCGTTTTGCGGTCTTCGTTTCGAGCACGACCGGTTCGATGCGACCGTCGGCCGGGAATTGACGGCGCGGGGACGCAGCCTGCGTTATCTCGAAAAACTGCGGATCGCGCATGCCGCGATCACCATCTTGCTGACCATCGCGTTGCTGGCCTGGGCCATCGTGCTTTGGCAGCGCGGCGGAGCCACCACCGGCGATGTCGTTTTGGTCTGCACATTGGGAATTTCCATTCTGAGCGCCACGCGTGATCTTGCTGTGGCGCTGGTCGACGTGACCCAGCATGTCGCCCGATTGACGGAAGCCATCGCCACGTTGCTGCTTCCGCACGAACTGCAGGACCATCCGCAAGCCGAGACGCTGGTAAAGGCGGGAGCAGCGATCGCCTTCAACAACGTTTCATTCGCCTATCCCGGCGGATCCCAGGTATTCGACCGATTCAACCTACGTCTTCAGGCCGGCCAGCGAGTGGGGCTGGTCGGTCAATCCGGCGGCGGAAAATCCAGCCTGTTTGTACTGTTGCAGCGTTTTTATGATGTGCAGCATGGCAGCATCACCATCGATGGCCAGGATATTTCCCGGGTCACGCAGCAAAGCCTGCGCGAGGCCATTTCGGTGGTGCCGCAGGACATCTCGATGTTCCATCGATCGATCATGGAGAACATCAGGTATGGAGGGCCAACCGCGACGGACGATGAAGTGCTGCGCGCGGCGATCGCCGCCCGATGCGATTTCGTCGAAACGCTGCCCGAAGGGCTCGCGACCATGGTCGGCGACCGCGGCGTCAAGCTTTCGGGCGGCCAGCGGCAGCGCATTGCCATCGCGCGCGCGTTCGTGAAGGACGCGCCGATCCTGCTGCTCGATGAAGCCACGGCCGCGCTCGACAGCGAGTCCGAGGAGGCGATCCGCGAAGCGCTCGCTCGCCTGATGCATGGCCGCACCGTCATCGCCATCGCGCACCGCCTTGCGACGCTGCGCAGCTTCGATCGGGTGGTGCTGCTCAAGGCAGGCAAGATCATCGAGGACGGTCCGCCGCATCGCCTGATGCAGCGCCACGGCCCGTATCGCGAACTGGTCACGCAGGAAATGAGCCGTCTTGCAACACACGTGGCGGCGTGACACGGCGGCGGTGTCGAGTACCAGTGCGTTTGTCGCAAGCCTGCGGGAACTGCTCGAGGTAAAATGCCAGCCGAAGTCGTAAGCGAGATCATCGAGACCCGGACCGTCGATTTGGTCTCGGAAGCGCCTTTCTACATCCCCATGACCGGACCCGCGGCGAGGCCGCGGCGCTCGCTCAAGCACGACGATACGTTCATCGTGCTCGACAGCCACGGCGACATCGGCGCTTCCGCCGGCGGACCGGACGGTCTGTTCAACGCCGACACCCGTTACCTCGCCCGGTTGGAACTTGTGCTGGACGACCTGCAGCCGCTGCTGCTCGGCTCCAATCTGCGCGACGACAATTCTGCGCTGACGGTCGACCTCACCAATCCCGATATCTATCGCAATGACCGGATCGTGCTGCAGAAGGATATTTTGCACATCGTGCGCACGGTCTTTCTCTGGCGCGGCACCGCCTATCAGCGCATCGGTCTGCAGAACCATGGCGAGACCTCCGCGAGCTTCGACCTGACGCTGCAGTTCGATAACGATTTCGCCGATTTGTTCGAAGTGCGCGGCGAGAAGCGTCTGCGCCGGGGCGTCGGCTCCAGCAAACTGCTCGGCACCGCCGATGTTGCGCTTGACTATAAGGGGCTCGACGGCAAGTTACGCAGCACGGCGCTGCATTTCGATCCGCGGCCGACCCGCCTTGCGGTCAATGCCGCGACCTATCATTTCGAATTGGCGCCGCAACAGACCAGTTCGCTGTTTGTCGCCGCATCCTGCAACAAGCCGGCCGGCCATAAGCCGGCGCCGTTCTTTCGCGGATTGCTGGCGCATCGCCGCGAGATGCGCCGGTCGACGACGGGCACCGCCAGCATCGAGACATCAAACGATATCCTCAACGAGGTGCTGTGCCAATCGATGGCCGACCTCAACATGCTGATGACGGATACGCCGCAGGGGCGATATCCCTATGCAGGGATTCCTTGGTACTCGACGACATTTGGCCGCGACGGAATCATCACCGCGATGCAAATGCTGTGGATCGACCCGCGGATCGCGCGCGGCGTGCTGAGGCGGCTTGCATTTTATCAGGCCAAGACCGTCGATCCGCTCGCCGATGCCGAACCTGGAAAAATCCTGCATGAGATGCGCGGCGGCGAAATGGCCGATCTGCGCGAGGTGCCGTTTGCGCGGTATTACGGCAGCGTCGATGCCACGCCGCTGTTCGTGCTGCTGGCCGGTCTTTATGTCGAACGCACCGGCGACGACGAAACGCTGGCCGAATTGTGGCCGGCGATCGAGGCCGCGCTGGGCTGGATCGATGGCGCCGGCGATCCCGACCGCGACGGATTCGTTGAGTATCAGCGGGCGTCAGAACGGGGATTGGCCAATCAGGGCTGGAAGGATTCCTATGATGCGATCTTTCATGCCGATGGCCGTCTCGCCGAGGGCTACATCGCGCTTGCCGAGGTGCAGGGCTATGTGTTCGCCGGCAAGCAACTGGCGGCACGTTGCGCCTTGCGCCTTGGCAAGACCGATCTGGCGCGGAAGTTGACGGCCGAGGCGCAGCGGCTTGCCGAGCGTTTTGAGGAAGCGTTCTGGTGCGATGAGCTCGGCACCTACGCGCTCGCGCTCGACGGCACCAAGCAGCCGTGCCGGGTGCGCACCTCGAACGCCGGGCAACTCCTGTTCAGCGGCATCGTGCGCGAAGACCGCGCCCGGATGGTGGCGGCTGATCTGATGCGGCCGCATTTCTTCACCGGCTGGGGCATCCGCACCGTGGCGCGCGGCGAAGCGCGTTATAATCCGATGTCCTATCACGACGGCTCGATATGGCCGCACGACAATGCGCTGATCGCGCTCGGATTGGCGCGCTACGGCCTCAAACATTCGGTCGAGCAGGTGTTCAGGGCGCTGTTCGACGCCGCCACTTATATGGATCTGCGACGGCTCCCCGAATTGTTCTGCGGTTTTCAGCGTGAAAAGCAGCGCGGTCCGACGTTGTATCCGGTCGCCTGCGCGCCGCAGGCCTGGGCGAGCGCCACGCCGTTCACGTTGCTGGAAGCAGCCCTTGGTCTCGAATTTGATGCGCAGCGGGGTGAAATTCGGTTGCGAAATCCGCGGCTGCCGGCGTTCCTCAACGAGGTGATTTTGCGCGAACTGCAACTGGGCCCTTCAAGCGTCGACCTTCGGGTCCGTCGTCACGGCGATGACGTCTCGCTGGAGATCTTGCGCCGGCGCGGCCAGATTCAAGTGTCCATCGTTCTCGCGCAATGAGAACGGAGCGCCTTTATCGCGCACCACAGTCGAACTTTGATCGGCGATCCCGGTTGGTGACGGAGTGTCGCTGGTTCCACCGAAGCTGAATAGTGAGCGGCCGCCGGTCGGGCGTCCGCGTTTCAACTCATACCCCTTTGACCGGGGATTTCGGGAGGCCGTATGCGCGCTAGACCTCAGTTTGCGTTCCTTGCCGTCGTTGTTGCAGCATTCGGCACAGCCGCCGCCTGGGCAGGCGATGACCCCGCTTCGCAGGCGGATCACAACCTGTCGCCGGCTCAGGAGCAAAAAGCAGCTACCCCGGCCGCGCCGAAAGAAGCCGCGCCGCCGCCCTCCGTCACGATCATCGAAGCCGCGGACGCACATGGCGTTCTGGGACGTGACGTGCGCAGCCCGACCGACGAGGACATGGGACGGATCGTCGATGTGATCGTCGATCGCACCGGTCAGGTGCGCGCGGCCGTGATCGATTTCGGCGGCTTTCTCGGCGTCGGCAGCCGGAAAATCGTCGTCGACTGGAACGCGCTGCATTTCGCACAGATCGCCAACAAGGGCGAAAGCATCACGCTTGAATTGACCAAGGACCAGGTGAAGGCGGCGCCTGAATACAAGGAGGACGCGCCGATCGTGGTGCTCGGCGCGTCAGGCGCCCTGCTGCCATTCAGCCCCTGACAATTTGGAGCAATAGCCTGTTCGCGCGCTCGCCCAGACAGCCGATCGACCGGATCGACCAGCGGCCGACCGGTGGTGACCGTAATCCGTCGCCGCCACCGGAGCCGGAGGTGCGCGGGCCGTCGCCGTCGCGCGAGAGCTCGCGTGGCCTCGATTGGTTCATCTTTTTTCTTGCCGACGTCCAGACCGGATTCGGACCCTTCATCGCGGTCTATCTGACAACGCAAAAATGGACGCAGGTCGCGATCGGTTTCGTGCTGTCGATCGGCGGTCTGGTCGCGCTGGTCGGCCAGATGCCAGGCGGCGCCATTGTCGACGCCGCGCGCTCCGAACGGCTGGTGGCCGGCCTTGCCGTGGCGACGATCGGCGTCAGCGCGCTTGGATATGCCGTATGGCCGATCTTTCCGATAGTGGTGGCGGCCGCGACGCTGCACGCCGCCGCCAGTTGTGTACTCGGTCCGGCGATTGCCGCGATCAGCCTGGGTTTGGTCGGGCCGCGGGCGATCGGCGAGCGGTTCGGGCGCAACGCCCGCTTTGCGTCGCTCGGAAACGGCGTTGCCGCCGCGGTGATGGGCACCTGCGGATATCTCTTGTCCAGCCGCTCGGTATTCCTTGTTACTTTCCTGCTGGCCATTCCGACCCTGCTCGCGCTGGCGCGCATCCGCGAGCGCGAAATTGATGCGGCCCAGGCGCATGGCGCGGTGGCGCGCGAGGTGCCCGATGCCAGTGCGACGAGCGTTCTGAACCTGATGCGCCATCGTCCTCTCCTGATCTTCGCCGGCAGCGTGCTGCTGCTGCAACTCGCCAATGCGGCGATGCTTCCGCTAATGGCGGGCGTCGTGACCACCCGCTCAAGCCGGTGGGCGCCGGTGCTGATCGCCGCGTGCATTGTGGTGCCGCAGGCCATCGTCGCGCTGACGTCGCCCTCGGTCGGACGCAAGGCGCAACAATGGGGCCGTCGGCCGCTGCTGCTGCTGGGCTTTGCCGCGCTGGCGATCCGCGGCTTGCTGTTCGCCACCGTGAGCGATCCGTATCTGTTGGTCGCGGTGCAGGTGTTCGATGGCATCACCGCCGCGATATTCAGTGTCATGGTTCCGTTGATTGTCGCCGATGTCGCCTTCGGAAGCGGCCATTTCAATCTCGCGCAGGGCATCGTCGGCACCGCGGTGGGAATCGGGGCGTCGCTCAGCACCGTGCTGGCCGGCTACGTCGCCGATCATTTTGGAAGCACGGTTGCGTTCACGGGGCTCGCGGCGGTTGCGGCCACGGGCCTGGCCATGATCTGGTTTGTGATGCCGGAAACGCGGCGTGGCCCGGATTGAGCAGGCAAGGGGAGAAACAAACCTTCTGTTGGCACTATGGCGACACCGCCTTTCGATAGAGGGCGCTGTAGCAGGCTGCGGAAATGCTCCAGCTAAACGATCGCGACATCGCATTGCGACGCATGGAATCGAGGCGATCCTTCGCCACGAAGGTCGTAAACGCGCGCCGGATACCGCCGAGGAACGACTCGGTCGACGGCTTGGTGAACAGGAATCCGGTTTCGCCGTCGGTGATGGTTTCCGCGAGCCCGCCGGTCTGATGGCCGATCGGCAGCGAGCCGAACTTCTGCGCGTACATCTGGCTCAGGCCGCACGGCTCGAAACGCGACGGCATCAACGTAAAATCGCTGCCGGCAAAAACCCGCCGCGCCTGGCCGTCATTGAAACCGATGGCGACCCCGATCGCATCAGGCCGGCGGCGATGCGCATCGACCAGGGCCTGCTCGATTTCCGGCTCGCCGCTGCCGATCGCGACAATCTGGCCGCCTGCCTCGATGATTTCGTCCGCGGCGGAGAGGACGAGGTCGACGCCTTTCTGATGAACGAGACGGGCCACCAGACCGAAAATCGGACCGCGGGACAGCGCCAGGCCAAATTGCTGGCGGACGTAATCGGCGTTGGCGCGCTTGCCCTCCCAGTCTCCCGCGCCAAACGGCTGCGCCAGCTGGGCGCAAACCCTTGGATCCCAGCTTTCGTCGATGCCGTTCAATATTCCGGTCAGTTGTTCGGCGTCGGAACGGCGGCGAAGCAGCCCCTCAAGCCCGCAACCGAGCTCCTCCGTGGTGATCTCCCTGGCGTAGGTCTCGCTGACGGTGGTCAGATGGGAGGCGTAGACGATGCCGCCCTTGAGGAACGAAAGCTTGTCGTAGAATTCGAGGCCTTCGATATGAAAGGAATGCTCGGGAGCGCCGATCCGGCGCAGCGATTCCTTTGGAAACAGGCCCTGATAGGCCAGGTTGTGGATGGTCAGGATGGAGGGAATCCTGACGGCGTTCCAGGCGAGGTAGGCCGGCACAAGGGCTGCCTGCCAGTCGTTGGCGTGAACCAGATCCGCCGCCCAATTCTGGTCGAGAGCGCCTGCCGCGAGCTGGGCTGCGGCCGAGGCAAATCGGCCGAAACGCACGTCGTTGTCGGGCCAGTCGCGGCCCGTGGCGTCGCCATAGGGATTGCCGGGGCGGTCGTAAAGTTGCGGACAGAGCAGGATGTAGACCGGCAGGCCATCCCTGGTCGATGCCAGCCCGAGCGAGCAGGCGGGCATTTCCGCCAGCGCGGCGCACCGGCCGACAATCTGGATGTGGGTGAATTGCTCGACGACGTCCCGGTATCCGGGCAACAAAATCCTGACATCGCTCCACTGCCGCAACGCCCGGGGGAGGGCCGCTGAGACGGCCGCGAGGCCGCCCACCCGGACAAAGTCGTCCATCTCCGTGGTAACGAAAAGTACTTTCAAGAAATGCCCTCGTACCAGCCTTAATTGAAACTATGCAAGAATGGGTCCAATTCGCTGCACTGCGAAGAAAATGTCGAATCCGGTCAGCGCGCCGATGGCCTGGCGGGTCCCATGTCGATAACCGCTTCCCAGGCATGGCGGCGGCACTTAGGGTCTCCGCGCCCAACCGATACATGAGTTCAGGAGCCCTGGAATGACAGAACGGCGAAATGCCGCGAACAATTCGACCAAGAGTTTTCAAGGCCTTCGTGTCCTTGATTTTTCGACCACCATTGCCGGTCCTCATTGCACCCGGATGCTGGCCGACATGGGCGCCGAGGTCGTCAAGATCGAGCCTGCCGACGGGGAGACGATGCGAAACCGTCCGCCGCTCCGGAATAATTTCAGCTCGGTTTTCGGCCAGCTCAATGTCGGCAAGAAGAGCCTCGTCCTTGATCTGAAATCGCCGCAGGCCGTTGAGGTGATCCGCCGGCTGGTCACGAGCGCGGATATCCTGGTCGAAAACTTTCGCCCCGGGGTGATGCGGAGGCTGAAACTGGACTACGGCTCGCTGGCGCAGCTCAATCCGGGACTGATCTATTGTTCGATCTCCGGATACGGCCAGACCGGGCCGTCCGCGGAGCTTGCAGCCTACGCCCCTGTGATCCATGCCGCCTCCGGTTACGACATGGCCCATTTGTCGTACCAGCCGGGGCGCTCGCGCCCGGACTACTGCGGAATTTATCATGCCGATGTGATCACCGGCGTCTACGCCTTTGGCGCGATCTCGGCGGCGCTGTACCAGCGGAGCAGCAGTCAACAAGGTCAGCACATCGACGTCTCGATGCTGGAATCGATGCTCAGCCTGACGCTGAATGAAGTGCAGTCGTCGCAATTCGCCGTGACCTTGCCGAGCCGCCCGATGTTCGGTCCGGTCGAGACCGCGGATGGATATGTGATGGTGGCGATCGCCAGCGAAAAGACGTTCCAGAGCCTGGTGACGGCGGCCGGTCATCCGGAATGGATCGGCGATCCGCGCTTTGCGAAATACGCCGACCGGCGCCATCACTGGAAGGAACTGATGGACGGCATCGAAGCCTGGTCGCGCACATTGACCACCGAGCAATGCCTCGCAGCGCTTAATCAGGGCGGCGTTCCTTCCTCTGCCTATCGCACCGTCGCTCAGGCCTTGTCCGATCCTCAGCTTGCTCATCGGGGCGCGCTGGCAGAGGTGGAAGACGACGCCGGCACGTTCAAGGTCATGAATTTGCCGTTCCGCATGTCGCAGTCCGAGGTCGCTGCGGGAAGACGTGCGGCAACCCTGGGCGAACACACGGTTGCGTTTCTCAGGGAGACCGGACACTCCGAAGATGAAATCGCCGGCTTTACCGGGAAATTGCAGACGGCGGAGCGGCGTTGACGGCACGGCCGGAATACCCGGTCGGAAATTCCGGGCCGCCCCGGTCTCGACGGCGCAGGGAAATGCGTGGCAATGTCGGGCCGAGAGCAAAAGCCGCGACAGCCTTTTTCCGGCGGAACGATGCTGTCGACCAATAAACTGCGCGCACTCATTCGCAAGAGCCGCGCCAATGGGAGAGAAACGATGAAGAGTTTCCAGGTCACCGACTTCAATGCACCCCTGACGGAAGTAAATGTGCCGACGCCGCAGCCGACGGGAACGCAGGTCCTGATCAAGGTCAAGGCAGCCGGTGTTTGCCACAGCGACCTGCACATCTGGGAAGGCGGTTACGATCTCGGCCACGGACGCAAGCCGCTCTCGCTGAAGGATCGTGGCGTGTCGCTGCCGCGAACCATGGGGCATGAGACCGTCGGCGAAGTGGTGGCGTTCGGGCCGGATGCCAAGTCTGCCAGCGGTGGTCTCAAGATCGGCGACGTCGCGCTGGTCTATCCCTGGCTGGGCTGCGGCAAATGCGAGACGTGTCTGGCCGGCGACGAGAACATGTGTCTGAAACCCAATTCGGTCGGCGTCTATTGCGACGGCGGATATGCCGATTACCTGACGGTGCCGCATCCGCGCTATCTCCTGGATCTGAAGGGGCTCGATCCGGTGACCGCGGCGCCCTATGCGTGTTCCGGCGTCACCACCTACAGCGCGTTGAAGAAGGTCGAGGCTCATTTCAACACTCCGATCGTGATCTTCGGAGCGGGCGGCCTCGGGCTGATGGCGCTGTCGCTCTTGAAGGCGATGGGCGGCAAGGGCGCCATCGTCGTCGATATCGACGCGCGCAAGCGCGAAGCCGCCGAGCAAGCCGGCGCGCTCGCCACCGTCGACGGCAAGGCGCCCGACGCGCTGGAGCAACTGGCCCAAAAGGCCGGCGGCCCGATCCGCGCGGTGATCGATCTGGTCGGCAACGCCGCGACCACGCAACTCGGTTTCGACTGCCTGACCAAGGGCGGCAAGCTGGTGATCGTCGGCCTGTTCGGCGGTGGTGCGCCATGGGCGCTGCCGCTGATTCCGATCAAGGCCATTACGATCCAGGGCAGCTATGTCGGCAATCTCCGGGAGACGCAGGAACTGCTCGATCTGGTCCGCGCCAAGAAGATCCGGCCGATCCCGGTGACACCGATGCCGCTCGCCAGGGCCAACGACGCGCTGGTCGATCTGCAGAAGGGCAGGCTGGTCGGACGCGCGGTGCTGACGCCGTAGATGCTCGTCATTGCAAGAAGCGGAGCGACGAAGCAATCCATTCTTTCTTTCTGCGGCGAGACGGATTGCTTTGCGGAGCCTGTCATCGGGCGGCGCTTTGCGCCGACCCGTTGGCTCGCAATAACGAACGAATTCATCGCTGCTCTTTTCGACTTCCATAGGAATCCCCATGTCTGCAAATGATGCGCTCCATATCGCCGTGCTCGGCGGCGACGGTATCGGTCCCGAGGTGATGGCTCCGGCGCTCGAGGTCCTGCGCAAGATCGAGGCGACCTCGGACCTGAAGTTTCGCTTCACCGACGCGCCGGCCGGCGCCAACAATTATCTCGCGACCGGAAAATCGATGCCGGAAAGCACGGTGCGGCTCTGCGACGAAGCGGACGCGATCCTGCTCGGCGCCTGCGGCCTGCCTTCGGTGCGCTACCCTGACAACACCGAGATCATGCCGCAGGTGGAACTGCGCTTTCATTTCGATCTCTATGCCGGCGTACGCCCGGCGCGGCTGGTCCCGGGTGTGCCGAGCCCGATCGTCGGCGCCGATCAGCACGGCATCGATCTCATCGTCATCAGGGAATCCACCGAAGGCCTGTTTGCGTCGATGGGCAAGGGCGTCGTCACCGATACCGAAGCACGCGAGACGCTGGTGATCACGCGAAGGACCTCCGAGCGGCTGTTCGAATTCTCGTTTCGCCTGGCGGAGCGCCGCAGGGCGCGTGGCAGGCCGGGCCGGCTGACCTGCGTCGACAAGGCGAACGTGTTCAAGGCGTTTGCGTTCTTCCGCGAGATGTTCGACGAGGCGGCCAAGCGTCATCCTGACGTCAAGGCCGACCGGCTTTATGTCGATGCCTGTTCGGCGCTTCTGGTGAAGCGTCCCTGGGATTTCGACGTGATGGTGATGGAGAACATGTTCGGCGATATTCTTTCCGACATGACGGCCGGGCTGATCGGCGGCATGGGCATGGCGCCGTCGGCCGATATCGGCGACCGTCATGCGGTATTCCAGCCGTGTCACGGCACTGCGCCCGACATCATGGGGCAGGGCAAGGCCAATCCGACCGGGATGATTCTCTCGGCCGCGATGATGCTGGACTGGCTGGCCGACAAGCACGGAATCGAAGCCGCCACTGAGGCCGGCGAGCGCATCGAGCGCGCCGTCGACAAGGTCTATGCCGACGGCATCAAGCCGATGGAATTCGGTGGCAGCAATGGCACGGCGGATATTGCGAAGGCGGTATTGGCGGCGCTGTAGGTGAAGGTGCACCGTGGCGGATGATGATGGAAAGTAAGCCGTCATTGCGAGCGGAGCGAGGCAATTCATAAGGCGACAAGGAAGCAAGAGTGGATTGCTTCGTCGCTTCGCTCCTCGCAATGACGTCGCTTCAATTGCTGACACAGCTCCGCGATCTCGCCGCGCATTTCGCGCGAGTTTTGCTCTGACGTCCCGCCCTCTGCAATCAGAGGGCGCGGTGCTACCCCAAGAGGGGAGCAGGGAATGCCGGGCGCTCGACGCGCCCGCAGCCTCGCGTGGTGAAAAAACACGCGAGTTAGTCACCACGGTCACGCCGGGTCGCCCGGCATTCCCCGCGCAATGGTTTTAACGGTTTCCTTCGAGCTCTCCCCGGTGACCGGGCTTGTTTGCCACCGTCGCCCCCAAGAAGCTTGCTTCTCGAGAACTTGACGCCAGCGTCGGGGCGTCAGGACCACACGACTTCGCCGTCCGCTAGGTAACGCTCTCGTCAGCAGCGCAACCCGCGTCCATCGCATCCCGCCCCGCGTTCGTGACGATCGCGAGCCGCCCCTCTGTGTGGGACGAGACGCCGAGAGATATGCAGGTGATTTGGGTCGGAAGGGAACGGGAATATTTTTGCGAAGGGGGGCTCGACAGCCCCCCAAATCAGTCGTGCGTAGGGCGGGCGAGTAGCAGCAGCGCAACCCGCCGCCGATGTTTTCCGCTCGGATTTGGCGGGATGACAGCTTTGATTACTCGACGCGAGTTATTGCGATGCTCGTTACACCCGAACAACGAGGTTGCCGTTGAATTTCGCCGAACGCCCGCGCCATCGCAAGGCCTGGATCGAAACAAGGCTTGCATCGAAAGGGGAGGCTTCGCCATTCGCGACCTTACTTCGAAGCGTTTGCGATCTTGTGCTCCAAGTGGCCCGTCTCATAATCGCGGCGGAGCTGACTCAGTGACGTCTCGTTGAGTTGAAGGAGAATCTCGCTCAGTTTCTCGGTTTCAGGATAGCCGGCGGCGAAATTCTGTCCGTAAATTTTACGCAACGTGCGGATGAGAGTATTTCCGTGCTTGTGGCTGATTTCGCCATCGTGGTTGCGGTGGCGATTGTCGAGACCTGCCTTGCTCATGCTGCTCTCCTTTTGCCGCGAACGACAGCATCCTCCCGCCGGGACCAGATAGCAATCTTGCGCCGCAACACGTCAGGGCTGGGTCTATTGAACGATCTCGTACACCGTGGCTCGCTTTCCGTGCTGGGCACCGTTTCATCTGTGGTCGTCGACGTTGAGACCAGGGAGGACTTTACCCGTGCAAAGACATTTCCCGCGTCGTGTTGGCCTGATTGTGCCCGCGATCACTGCCAGTCTGAGCGCACGCATTGCAGCCGCATTGCTTTCACTGAATGGCCACATGAGAATCAGACGCCAACCAAATTTCGCGGATAGGCTTTTCCCGGTTTTTCAAAACCGGAAAGGAATGACCATGCGTATCTTTACGGCATCCGCCATCGCAGCAGCCCTCGCTCTCGCAACGCCAGCTTTCGTGCAGGCCCAGGCACAAGGAACGCCGCCGCAATCCGAGGCACAGGCACCGGCTGCTCAATCCAACAAGCTCATACAGAGCGTACGGATCGTCAACGTCAAGGACCTGAAACCGGAGATGCGCTCGAAGGTCGATGATGTCGTCGCGCGCACAAGCGAGGAAGATCTGCAGTCACTTCGGAAATCCATTGACGCGACACCGGAGGCGGCATCCGCGCTTAAAGCCCAGGGCCTCAGTTCATCGCAAGTCGTTGCTATCAACATCGCCGGCGGGGTCCTGACGATGTTTGCCAAGACTGCTTGAAACAAGACAGCTTGAAACAAGACAGCCTGAAAATAGCTGTGTGCAAGAAAAGCCCGTCGCGCGAGGCGGCGGGCTCCTCGTCCGCCATGATCGGGATATTCTCAACGCCGGTTCATTTCCCTGATGATGAACGATCCGCTGGCGCTAATTCGCCCTGCTAAGCTGCCGGCTGCGTTATCGCCCCCTGAATTTCGGCTTGCGTTTTTCCATGAAGGCCTGCCGGCCCTCGCGGAAATCCTCCGAGTCCATGCAGGCGATGCCGATCGCTTTGATCGCGTTCATGTCGCGATCGCCAGGGTCTTTCAGCACCTGGGCGATGGTGATCTTGGCGGCTTGAATGGCCAGCGGCGCGTTGCCGGAAATCGTCCGGGCGATCTCTGACGTCGCGTTCCACAATTCGGCATCGGACACCACGCGGTCGACGAGGCCGATCCTTAACGCCTCGGCGGAATCGATTCGCATCCCCGTATACATCAAGAGCCGCGCCCATGACGGTCCCACCAGCGAGACCAGATGCTTGAGGCCGTCATAGCCGTAGGCAATGCCGAGCCTGGCGGCGGGAATGCCGAACTGGCTGTTCTCGGCGGCGATGCGGATATCCGCCAGCATCGCCACCTGCATGCCGCCGCCAAGACAATAGCCGCGGATGCAGGCGATGGTCGGTTTCGGATAATCCGCCAGCAGGGCGCGCTGCGCCGCGCTCCGCTTCGAATACTCTTCGGACGCCTCGGCATTGTGGCGGGTTTTCTCGAACTGGCTGATATCCGCGCCCGAGACGAACGCCTTGTCGCCGGCGCCGACCATGATGACGACGCGCACGTCAGGATCGTCGCGCAATTCAATCAGCGCGCTGCCCAGCCCCTCCCACATGTCGAGCGACATGGCATTGTGCTTTTCGGGGTTGTTGAAGGTGATGATGCCGACGCCGTCCGAGATGCCTTGCCGGATCTTGCCGTCAGAATGGGATTTGTCGGTGGCCTGGGGAACGTTCAGCATATGCGACTTCGTACAGGGCTTCAGGCGTATGCGCGCCAGCCAAGTCTACGTCTAGATTAGAGCGAGATGGCTTTTCGTCGAATCGCCATCTCGCTCTATCTTTTTGTTCGAGCATGATCTTTTTCGGAAAACCGGTACCCACTTTTCCGGATCATGCTCTAGCGTAATGCCACTATCAGGGAGACGCGGTCGTCAAACAGGACTTCCGGGTCTCATGCAGCGGATCGGACGCTTTGCAGATCCCGATTCCGGCTTGCGAATCGACCGTGGCGCCGTCGATTCGACGGACGCCTCATTGAAAACAAGCGCATTCGCGGCGGCGATGCGCTTGCTAACTTCCCGTCTTTGGGAAATGAAACGTTCCGAACCGGCGCGAGCGCCGATCTCCTATGCAGAATCCAACCTCTGCGCGGAAGGCAGCTCCCGCGCAGAAGTCGACTGGATGTTGCACGGGAGCAGAAAAGCGAGCGTGAATCCGGCAAGCAACGATAACCCTGTGCTCTCGGCCTGTTCGCTACGCTTCCCCCTTCAATGATCGACGATAAAGGTTGGATTCAACGAAATCCAACGCTTATCAGTAAGCCCGCGTGACGACGGGCTCCTTGCCGATCGGGCCCTTCCCGATCGGGGACTTGCCAATCGGCATCTTCCCGACCACCGGAGCCGGCTCGGCCTTATAGACGGGCTGCGGGTGCGGCAGGTCGGCCGCGCCAGCGACGGTCACGAAGGCAAGCGTTGCGCCCGCTACAATCAAAGCTTTCATCATGGTAGTTCTCCCCTATGTATCCAGTGAGCGGAAACGTTCAGTAACTTGCTGAACGTTAATATACCGCGAGCATGAAAGCCGGAATACGTCTGCAGTGCGGCAGAGGGGATAGGCCGACGAATAGGTCCGCACTGTGCCAAATATAACACAAAAAGGGAACCTTCACCGCCCAATTGATGATCACAGCGACAGCCGAACGCGGTTGTCGCCCAATCCCCATCCGAAGGCTGCGCCCAGGGATACTGAAGACCGGCCTACTGCGCGAGATGCGCCGTCAACGGGTGGTTGCCGGCCCGACTGAAGAACGCGGCTTCTTCGGCGGTGGCTTCCAGAAGCTGCTCGTCCTGGTCGTAGATGTCGTTGCGGAACTGTACGATCTGGTTTCTTGTCATCCACGCCGTGAGGTAGATCCAGGCCACCGGAACCTTCTTTGGCAGGGCAATGTCTTGGTGCTGGCCGGTGGCGATGGCCGCGTCGATGGCAGCCCGGTTCCATTTCGGCATCTCTTCCTGCAGCAACCATGCGGCGAGATCGCGCACATTGTCGACCCGCGAGCAGCCGTGCGAGTCGAAGCGGTAATCGTCGCTGAACAGATTTCGCTGGTTGGTGTCGTGCATGTAGACCGAGTACGGGTTCGGCATGTCGATCTTCACCGCACCGAGCGCATTCCAGGTACCGGACTGCTGGCGTACCGTAAAATTCGGCGTGCGGGTGCCAGACCAATCCACCGATCGCGGATCGACCGGAACGTCGTGCGCATCGAGCACGTCCATGTGCATGCGGGCGAGATAGCCGGGATCCTTGCGCATGTGCGCCGAAATTTCGGTTTTCGAAATCGAGGATGGAACGGTCCATGTCGGATTGAGGATGACGCTGGTGATTTCGGCGGTCAGCGTCGGCGACGGCTTTTCGGTCTTGCCGACGATGACCCGATAACGCCGCACCGCATGATCGTTTTCGACCGCTTCGGCAAATGCCGCCGGCAGGTTGACGACGACGTAGCGCTGCCCAAATCCAAAATTCATGTTTTCGAGGCGCTCGAGCGAGGCCTCAAGCTGCCTGATCCGCTTTTGCACGGGTACGTTCAGCGCGGCGAGGGTGCGCGGGGTCATGGTGCCCGTCGGCGCGAGGCCGTGGCGCGACTGGAAACGCATCACGGCCTCGGCGACAACCTCGTCAAATGCGCCGGACGCCTTGTCGGCGGCAAGATCGCCGCTGATCAGAAGACGTTGCCGGAGCAGATCGTCGTGCGGTCCCGGCACGCCGATTGCGAATTTGGCGTCCGTGGGAATCGCCGGCCATCCGCCGCGTACCGCGAGATCGGAATAACTCAATGCCGCGTCCCTGATGCGCTGCGCCGTGCCTTCGTCGAAGGTCGGCTCGTGCGACAGCGCCAGGGCCGCCGCCGAACGCGATTCGGGGGTCGATGCGGCGGCCGGCTTGACGGCGGCTGCATGCAGGGCAGGATTTGTCGCGCCCGTTGGCGGCGCGGTGACCGGCTTGGCGGCGAGCGGAGCCGCGCCGGGGCCGGCGGTCCCGGCGTTTTGACCGAACGCCGATGCGCTCGCAAGCATGGTGGCGATGGCAATGATGGTCATTCGTCGCATCGATAATGTCCTGATTCCGAAGTTCGCCTGCCGGACGGCGCCAA
Source organism: Pseudomonadota bacterium (assembly GCA_021779635.1). Next base: position 19,277 of record JAJYAH010000030.1, read on the forward strand.
TGAGAAATCAACAGGTTTCGGCCGTGCCAGCCGAACCAATCGTGGCGACCTGATCCGCCACTGCGCCTTTTCGCAAATCTAGCCCCTGAGCGTTGCGTTCTGATTAAGTCGACTTCGCAGCTGTTGCGTTGCCGCAGTCCCCCGGTTGGACCGTCCCGGCCGTCAATGTGTCGCGGAGGCCGCTGATATGGTTCGCGAGGACGGGAGCCGATCCGAAGATAAATCCAACCGCTATTTGATGCGGCAGCGGGAGGTCGTTGCACCGGGAGCAGCGGGCGGCAGGCGTGCAGCGATACGCGGCCGCCGTACACGTTGGCCGGATCATCTCCACGGGTGCAGTAGATGAGACGAGCGAGGCCGGTATCGGCCTTGCTGTCTCCTTGGCGCCTAGCTTTCGTTTGCCGCGATCGATTCCATCAGGGACACCAGTTGACGCTGCACGGTCTGGTCCTTGATCTTGCTGTAGGCCCGCAACAATCTCAGGCTGAACGAGCTATCGAGAAACAGCAGGCTTTCGACCTCTCGTGCTTTGCCGTCGCCATCGTAGAAGAACGTGACGGGCACATCGAGGGCGGTAGCGATTTGCTGAAGGCGGGCGGCTCCGACGCGGTTGACGCCCTTCTCGTATTTCTGAACCTGCTGGAAGCTGACGCCAAGCTGGTCCCCAAGCTCTGCCTGCGAGATCCGTTGCTCAACACGCCGCAGCCGGATGCGCTTGCCCAGTTCAATGTCGGGTTTTCCGGCACTGCGCTGCTTCATTTTCTTTGCCGCTGATTTGTTCATACCGATTTTACCGTCTTTCCGTGGGGAACCCCCCGCACAGAGGATCAGGGACTTGCCCTTGCATATCGCTTATATACTACTTGAGGTCGCTGGAATGGATGAATTTGTATCATATTACTGGATTTTGTGTGCTGGAGCATAGCCGCGGGCCCGGCTACCGGGCCAGCCGCACATCAAATAGCCAGCATCGTTCGATTTTCGTGGGTCCGCCAAAGCAGGCGGAGCGTGTATCGAAAACACAGCACTACCTGAGGCATTGGGTCGATGGGGCGATCGCCGGGGCGGGCTTTTGCGGTGCCGCATTCGTGATCGATGAGATGTCCAGCCGAGGCGCGCGGACGGCCAAAGTGCGATCAGTCCCAGGATGGCCCAGACGAAGCCGGGTGCGGAAGGCGGCCGGCCTGTTCGTCGTTGCGCATTCCTGGGTATCCCTTACATCAGGGCCGGCGCGTCAGGCCCGCGCTCGCCAATGTCGGGCCGATCAGGGCAGGGCGTGCTGCCAACCATAACGATGAGTGCATGATGCACGATGTCTCGATCCCGGCCGCGCTG